>NZ_JANEWH010000132.1:0-11857 GCF_028069715.1 Kluyvera sp. Awk 3
ATGTTAATCCTGACGTGAAATATCTTGAGGATAAGATACTGGCAGGATTTTTTTGCTCAAGGGCAAATGCTGATAAATAAGAAGCGCAGGATTTGACCATAAAAAAAGAGCCCGTAGGCTCTTTGATTGGTTATTCAGGCATAGCGTGCTGTGCCTGAATAACCGAAATTAGTGGCGACCATGTCCGTGGCCGTGTCCATGACCGCGCCCGCGTCCACGATGGTCATCACGGTCGCCCCAACCGTCGCGATAGCCACGTTCGTAGGCTTTATTACGTTTATCCCAACCGCGGTGCCAGCCGTTGTCGTGGCGATACCAGTGTTTATGCCAGTAATCGCGGTCGCGCCAGCGGCCGCCATCCCAGTAGTTACCGTAATTATCGCGATCGCCAATTTGTAATTTTATGGATGGCAGCAGGGTGATTTCACCAGCATTAGCGAACATCGGGGCCGATGCTAACAACACTGCCGCCAGAATCAGTGACCTGAACATACTTCTCTCCTATACGATCGTGGCCAGAAAGGCCTGTTAACGCAATATTACAATTCGGTAAACACTCGAATTATTGGGTTAACTCTTAAACCGCCAGGAGAGAGCACTTTTTGCTAAAAACGCTGTTATTTTATGCTGCGCAAAATGACATCAATTTCGGCACACTCTGAGGCGCTGAAATGACGGTTTGCCAGCATGCCCACCGCATCGTCCAGCTGTGAAATTTTGCTGGCGCCAATCAGAACCGAGGTGACCGCCTGTTGACGCAGTACCCACGCCAGTGCCATCTGCGAGAGTTTTTGTCCACGCTGTTCCGCCAGTACGTTCAGTTGGCGAACGGCCTCAAGCTTGCTATCGGTGAGCTGTTCTGGCTTGAGGAAGATGCTACCGCTCGCGGCGCGAGAATCGGCGGGAATGCCGTTCAGGTAACGGTCGGTAAGCTGCCCACCGGCCAGCGGCGAGAAGGCGATACAGCCGACCCCTTCCTGCTGTAGCACATTCAACAGGCCGCTTTCCACCCCACGTTCCAGCATGGAGTACTTCGGCTGATGAATAAGGCAGGGGGTGCCCAGATCGTTGAGTATGTCAATTGCCTGCTGTGCGAGTTCCGCCGGGTAGTTGGAAAGCCCAACGTACAGCGCTTTGCCCTGACGGACGACGTGATCCAGCGCGCGCATGGTCTCCAGTAACGGCGTTTCAGGGTCCGGGCGATGGTGGTAGAAGATATCCACATACTCAAGCCCCATGCGCTTCAGACTCTGGTCAAGGCTGGAAATCAGATACTTACGTGAACCCCAGTCGCCGTAGGGACCGTCCCACATGGTGTATCCAGCCTTAGTGGAAATAATCAGTTCGTCGCGGTAAGGGCGAAAATCTTCACGCAGAATGCGGCCAAAGTTACTCTCAGCAGAGCCGGGAGGCGGTCCATAGTTATTGGCGAGATCGAAATGGGTAATACCCAGATCGAATGCGTGGCGCAGCAGTTGGCGGCTGTTCTCTACGCGGGTTTCATCGCCAAAGTTATGCCACAGCCCCAGTGAAACTACGGGAAGCTTGAGGCCGCTGTTGCCGCAGCGCTGAAACGTCATGGTCTCATAACGCGCGCGACTTGCCTGATAAACCATTGTGTCCTCCAGAATATCCGCTTGTGTATACGCTTACACTAGCGAATGTCCATCGACTCGTACACAGCTGAAATCTGTAAAATTTGCTTTCCAGACGACTTTCTTATCAATACTGGACACGCTTAACACTTCTTCAATACTCAAAGAAATAACCGGCTGAAGGAGTGGCACCATGGCTTCGTCCTATACCGTGGCAGATTACCTGCTTGACCGTCTTGCTGACTGCGGCGTTGAGAGTCTGTTTGGCGTACCCGGAGACTACAATCTCCAGTTTCTTGACCACGTCATTGCTCACCGCACGCTTCGTTGGGTGGGCTGCGCTAACGAACTGAATGCCGCCTATGCCGCCGATGGCTACGCGCGAATGCAGGGCTGTGGTGCACTGCTCACCACCTACGGCGTGGGTGAACTGAGCGCGCTGAACGGCGTGGCCGGTAGCTTCGCCGAGCACGTTCCGGTGCTGCATATTGTCGGAGCGCCCTGTACCGGCGCACAGCAGCGTCGCGAATGTTTGCACCACACGTTAGGCGACGGCGACTTCGATCATTTCCGCCAGATGAGTGCGCCAATTTCCGTCGCCCAGGGCGTGCTGACGGCGCGCAACGCCTGCCAGGAGATCGACCGCGTGCTGCAGGCAGTGATGCACCATCGTCGACCGGGCTATCTGCTGCTCCCCGCCGATGTTGCCGCGTTGCCGACGGCGAAGCCTGTAAGCGCTCTCACCATAGCGCCCCTGGTATCGGATACGGCCCAACTTGAGGATTTTGTTAAACATGCGCGCGGCCTGCTGGAGGGATGTCTGCATGTGTCGTTGCTGGCGGACGTGCTGGCTCATCGATTTGGTCTCCAGGCGACGCTCAATCAGTGGATGCGTGCGCATCCCATTCCGCACGCCACGTTGTTGATGGGGAAAGGGCTGTTTGATGAACAACAGCCAGGGTTTGTCGGCACGTACAGCGGCGGGGCGAGCCTGCCGCAAACGCGTGAAGCGATTGAGGATGCGGAGGCGATCATCTGCGTCGGCACCTGTTTTACCGACACCATCACTGCAGGCTTTACTCACCGGATTGCGCCGGAAAAATCAATCGAGGTACAGCCGTTTTCCGCTCGCGTAGGTGCCCGCTGGTTTAGCGGTATTGACATGCAGGCGGCGGTGGACGCGCTGATAACGCTGAGTGAAGAGTTAGCCCCATGGCACACCGATGTCCGGCGGATATCCTCGCCGACGGTGCTCGACACCGGGTATCTGACCCAGCGTCACTTCTGGCAAACGCTGCAGAAATACCTGCAACCGCACGATATTGTACTGGGCGATCAGGGGACGGCTGCCTTTGGTATCGCGGCATTAACGCTGCCCACCGGCGCCAATTTGCTGGTTCAGCCGCTGTGGGGATCGATTGGCTACACGCTACCCGCCGCATTCGGCGCACAAACGGCGTGCCCGGACCGGCGCGTGGTGCTGGTGGTGGGGGACGGTGCGGCGCAGTTAACCATTCAGGAGCTCGGCTCCATGCTGCGGGACAGGCAACGGCCGCTGATCCTGCTACTCAATAACGAGGGCTATACGGTTGAGCGTGCGATTCATGGGCCAGAGCAGCGCTATAACGAGATCAGCCTGTGGAACTGGACCCAACTGCCACAGGCACTGAACCTCGACAGCCAGGCCGAATGCTGGAAGGTGAGCAACGTCGCGCAGTTGAATGACGCGCTGGCGCGTGCTGCGCGCCGCGACAGGCTAATGCTGCTGGAGGTGATGCTCCCCAAAATGGACATCCCTCCGCTGCTTAAAGCCGTTACCGACGCGCTGGAGGCGCGAAATAGCGGCCGTTAATCCTTACGCTTACGCGGCACCATCATTGTGGGTTTCCCCGCCAGCAACAGCCAGGCGGGGAGCATCACGATACACAGTAGCGGCAACAGCGTGGTATCCGGTACGACCACCGCAGCCATAAACAGGCTGAGCCAGGCATCGCGGGTGACCACAAGCACTAATCCCATAATGGCGCAGGAAACGGTAATCGCGGCCGGCACCGCTTCAACGTGCGCATGCAGCATCAAACCCAGCGCCACGGCGACAAATACCGCCGGGAATATGCGCCCGCCGCGGAAACCGCAGGCGGCAGCAACGACCAGCGCCGCCAGTTTACTCAGTGCGAAAAGCATGTAGTCGCCTGCGCCGAAATTTTGCCCGGCAGTCAGCCGCTGCATTTCATCGAGCCCTTTAAACAGCGTTAACGGACCGCCAATCGTGCCGATAATCCCCAGCACAAATCCCCCAACGCCGAGAATCAGTACCGGATGTTTTAAACGGTGAACTAATCCATGCAGATGCGGCAGGCACCAGACGCCAATCATACCGATAGCGATGGCGATGATAGCCACTATCGCGCCGCTGAAAATATCGACGAGGCGCATCGTTTGATAATGCTCGATGGGCAGCGAGAACTGAGGGTGAAAGAACAGGCCTGTGGTCAACGCGCCGGCGGCGGCGGCCAACAGAGGGGCAAACAGGCGATCCCACAACGGCGCGTCGTTACTGCTGGTTAACGTCTGGGAAAAAATGAGCGCGGCGGCAACCGGTGTTCCGAACAGTGCGCCAATCGTCCCGGCGGCAGCGAGAATCGTCCAGTCAAGCGAGCTGACTCGTGGGAAGAAGCGCGCGCCCAGCGCCACGGCCAGCGCAATGTTGACCGACATAATCGGGTGTTCTGGCCCCAGGCTCACACCGCCCGCGAGCCCGAGGATCAAGGCGATCGCCAGCCCAGGCAGATGGGCGACGGGAACCGCGGCGCCGATCAGCGGCTCGCTGGCGGGATCCGGGCCGGCATGACCCGGGCTGTAGCGAATCACCAACCCGACGACAAGACCGGTCATCGTCAGCATCAGGATAATCCACAGCGACGAATTCATATCAATGCCGAGCGCATTCGGTAGGTTACTCCACAGCAGATGCTGAAGCACCGCAGCGATCTTCATCACCACGATCAAAATCAGGCTGGAGGCGACGCCAATCAATACCGCGGGGATGGAGAGCAGCAACATCGTTCGGGCTCGCGGGTGGAGCATGGTGATATCCTTTTTGCTGAATACTGAGTTTACTTTGCATTTTCCTGAGTCAACGTTCAGCGCAAATGGTGCTGAAACGATACGGCTCTACAGGTTATCCCGTTCTGTACCTGTAAAAAAATACGCAAAAAATGTGACCTGGATCGATAATCCTGGGGCGCTCACGTCATCGCCATTGTTGTTAACGCGCCTTGAATTTACAGTGTGGCAAAGATTTATTCTGACTTTAGCGGAGCCGTAACGGAATGACAAAGTTTGCTTTAGTGGGTGATGTTGGGGGCACCAATGCGCGTCTGGCATTGTGCGATATTGCCAGCGGTGAGATTTCGCAGGCGAAGACCTATTCTGGCCTGGATTACCCAAGCCTGGAAGACGTGGTTCGCGTCTACCTCGACGAGCATAACGCGTCGGTGGAAGACGGCTGTATTGCCATTGCCTGCCCGATTACCGGCGACTGGGTGGCGATGACCAACCACACCTGGCAGTTCTCCATTGCGGAAATGAAAAAGAACCTTGGGTTCGCGCACCTGGAAATCATCAACGATTTCACCGCGGTCTCGATGGCGATCCCGATGCTGAAAAAAGAGCATCTGATTCAGTTTGGCGGCACCGAGCCGGTTGAAGGCAAGCCGATCGCCGTTTACGGCGCGGGAACCGGTCTTGGCGTGGCGCATCTGGTTCACGTCGACAAGCGCTGGGTTAGCCTGCCGGGCGAAGGCGGCCACGTTGACTTTGCGCCAAACAGCGAAGAAGAGGGGATTATCCTCGAAGTGCTGCGTGAAGAGATTGGCCACGTTTCCGCCGAGCGCGTGCTCTCCGGTCCTGGCCTGGTGAACTTGTACCGGGCTATTGTTAAGTCGGACAACCGGGTGCCGGAAAACTACAAGCCGAAAGACATTACCGAACGCGCGCTGGCAGACACCTGCACCGACTGTCGTCGCGCGCTGTCGCTGTTCTGCGTGATCATGGGTCGTTTCGGCGGCGATTTGGCGCTGACGCTGGGCACTTTCGGTGGCGTGTACATTGCGGGTGGCATTGTGCCGCGCTTCCTCGAGTTCTTTAAAGCCTCCGGCTTCCGCGGCGGTTTCGAAGACAAAGGTCGTTTCAAAGACTATGTACACCCGATCCCGGTGTATCTGATTATTCACGACAATCCGGGCCTGCTGGGTTCTGGCGCGCATCTGCGTCAGACGTTGGGTCAGGTGCTGTAATACACAAAGCCCGGGGCGTTCCCCGGGCTCTTTCTGCCGCCGATGTCCCGTCAGTGGCTACAAATGCATGATCTGCCGAAACTCTTTTACCTTACTGCGGCTCACCGGCACCTGAAACTCAAGGTCGCGCAGGCGCAGAATGTAGGTGTTATTAAACCACGGCTCTATCTCGCGAATTTTATTCAGGTTCACACAGAACGAACGATGGCAGCGAAAAAAGTGGCTACTCGGCAGCTTGCTGCAAAACTCGGTGATGTTCATCGGCATCACGTACGATTCGCGGCGGGTGTAGACGAAGGTCATCTTCTCGTGCGCTTCAGCGTAGTAGATATCGCTGATCGGCGTCACGATGATGCGCTCATCTTTTACCAGGTTGATGGTGTCGTTTTCACGCGGCGCGCTAGGGCTGCTGCTGACGATGCTCGATTGCTGCTGTTGCCAGGCCGCTTCCAGTTTTTGCAGCATGCTGACGATGCGTGATTCCTGGTACGGCTTCAGAATGTAGTCGAACGCTTCCAGCTCAAAGGCTTCTACCGCATGCTCTTTCCACGCGGTGATAAACACGATAAACGGCTTGTGGGCAAACTGACTGATGTTCTGCGCCAGCAGCACGCCATCCAGTGACGGAATGTTAATGTCGAGGAAGATGGCGTCCACTTTGTTGTGCTGCAAAAATTTCAGCACGTCCAGACCGTCGTCAAAGGTGCCGACAATCTCCATCTGACTGTGCTGCTGAATCAGCCAGGTTAGCTCCTGTTGCGCCAGGAATTCATCTTCGACAATGATGACTTTCATGGGGACTCCGGGTTAAGGCAATAATGTGGCAGTCGCCGGAACGGCCGTGCGCTGGTTTGGAATGTAGAACGCGATTTCGGTTCCTGGATCGAGGCGGCGGATATGCAAGCCCTCGCCGTAGAGCAGTTTAACCCGATGATGAACGTTCAGCAGGCCAATCTTATTGCCGGGCATTTCATTGGCTTCCACCCGCGCGATGACCTGAGGATCGATCCCCGGCCCGGTATCGCGCACGCCAATGCGCACGCGGTTGCCTGACTCGGCAATGCTGATGGTCACCACGCCTTTACCCTTACTGCGCTGAATACCGTGCACGATGGCATTCTCGACCAGCGGTTGGATCAGCAAGCTTGGAATCACGCAGTTCACCTCATCGTCAATATCGTAGATTACCGTCAGCTTGTCGCCAAAGCGCGCCTGCTCAATGGCGATATAGTCCTTAATCTGATACAGCTCCCGACGGATATCTATCTGCTCATCGTCTTTTAATTCAATGTTATAGCGCAGGTAGCGCGACAGATTAAAAATGAGCTGCCGCGCAGTGTCCGGATTGAGGCGAATGGATGATGAAATGGCGTTCAGCGCGTTGAATAAGAAATGGGGATTGATTTTACTCTGGAGCGCGCGCAGCTCTGCCTTATTTGCCATCTCGCGCAGCTGTTCGGCGCGGGAAACTTCCAGCTGCGTGGAGATAATCTGCGACAGCCCAATGGCCATCTCCTGCAACGACGAGGTGATCTGGTGCGCGTGGCAGTAGTAGATTTTCAGCGTACCGGTAATCACGCCTTTCTCCGACAGCGGGATCACCAGCATCGAGTGAATTTCCGGCGTGCGATAGGCTTCATCGTTGTTTTTAATGATGATTTCGCCGTTGTTAATCGCCTGACGGGTGACCGGGCTAATGGAGTCATCGTTATTGTGGTAGTTATCTTCCCCGACGCCGACATAGGCCAGCACGCGTTCGGTATTGGTGATAGCGACGGCGTCGGCGCGAATATCCTGACGAATGATGTCGCAAATCTGCCGCAGAGTGTCGCTGTTAATCTGGCGAAACAGCGGCAGCGTTTTATTGGCAATATCCAGCGCCAGCTTAGCCTGACGCGCGGCGCTGGCCTCTTTCTCGCCCTCTACGCTTTGCACCAGCAGGACAATAAAACCGATGCACACGCTGCCGGCAATCATCGGAATGCCGATCTTCGACACGATATCGACGCCGAGCGCGATGGAAGGTGCCCAAACGACCACCAGAATCATGGTCAGGGTTTCGCACAGCATGCCGCCGAGGATACCAATTTTCCAGTGCAGCTCTTTCGGTACCCGACGGTTAATCAACCCCGACAGGATCCCGGCGATAATACTGGTGATAAAACACGGCACGGCGGTAACGCCGCCTGCGTCAATCAGGTAACGGTGGATCCCGGCAATGACCCCGACGATGCCGCCAACCCACGGGCCAAACAGGATCCCGCCTGACATCACCGCGATAATACGAACGTTAACCAGCGAGCCTTCCACCGGCACGCCGGACCAGGTACTGAAGATGGCGAACATCGAGAAAATGACAGTAACGGCCAGCAGCTCTTTCGCCGTATGGGCCGTTTTGTGCAACAGTTCGCGGAACAGGCGGATGCGGATCAGAAAAAAGAGGCAAATCAGCATTAATGCGGCCCGGTCGTAGACCGCGAGCAGCATATCGAATATTTCGTGCATGGGGGGCCGAATGTTTTCAGTAAAGTCTTATGATAAGTAACCCGGGGGCAGATGACCAGCAGTACGCGGAATAGGGAAAAACCTTAATTTTAAAAGGGGATTGTAGGACAAACGTATTGAACAGGAAGAGATGGCCGCTTCAGGGAGAACTTGAATCACCTGCAATGAAAAGCAATAGATAATTTATTGTTACCATTGTGTTTTATATCCATTGAATTATTTATTTTAATGAATGATTCTTGTTTTCATTAGTTCCTCTTTTTACCGATACAACATTTTTTCGCTTACCCTCTCGACAGCGCTAATTTTTTCAGGTTATTTTCTGTTCATGCCACATCGGTGGCAGCGTCGCTCGAACGGTTCGGGCGCTAACGTAATCCTGAGGAACCTATGGCTGATTCCAGCTCTGAACGCCGTTTTACGCGTATCGATCGCTTACCCCCGTACGTTTTTAACATTACCGCTGAACTTAAAATGGCTGCGCGTCGGCGCGGCGAGGATATTATTGATTTCAGTATGGGGAACCCAGACGGCGCCACGCCAGCGCACATTGTTGAAAAGCTCTGCACCGTGGCCCAACGCCCGGACACCCATGGATACTCGACCTCACGCGGTATTCCTCGCCTGCGCCGTGCTATTTCGCGCTGGTATCAGGACCGTTATGACGTTGAGATTGACCCGGAAAGCGAAGCGATTGTCACCATTGGTTCGAAAGAGGGGCTGGCGCACCTGATGCTGGCTACGCTCGATCACGGTGACACCGTGCTGGTGCCGAATCCAAGCTACCCCATCCATATTTACGGCGCGGTGATTGCTGGCGCGCAGGTGCGCTCCGTACCGCTGGTAGAAGGCGTCGATTTCTTTAACGAGCTGGAGCGCGCCATTCGCGAAAGCTACCCGAAACCGAAGATGATGATCCTTGGCTTCCCGTCGAACCCGACCGCTCAGTGCGTGGAGCTTGAGTTCTTCGAAAAGGTGGTCGCGCTGGCTAAACGCTATGACGTGCTGGTGGTACATGACCTGGCTTATGCGGATATCGTGTATGACGGCTGGAAAGCGCCGTCGATTATGCAGGTGCCCGGCGCGCGTGACGTCGCGGTAGAGTTCTTCACGCTCTCTAAGAGCTACAACATGGCGGGCTGGCGTATCGGCTTTATGGTCGGTAACAAGACGCTGGTTAACGCACTGGCGCGGATTAAGAGCTACCACGATTACGGTACCTTCACCCCGCTGCAGGTGGCGGCAATTGCCGCGCTGGAAGGGGATCAGCAGTGCGTACGAGATATCGCTGCGCAGTATAAGCGTCGCCGCGATGTGCTGGTGAAGGGGCTGCATGAAGCTGGCTGGATGGTTGAAATGCCGAAAGCGTCAATGTACGTGTGGGCCAAAATTCCGGAACACTACGCCGCGATGGGCTCCTTAGAGTTCGCGAAAAAGCTGCTGCAGGACGCCAAAGTGTGCGTTTCGCCGGGCATCGGTTTTGGTGACTACGGCGACACCCACGTACGTTTCGCGTTGATTGAGAACCGCGATCGCATTCGTCAGGCTGTGCGCGGGATTAAAGCCATGTTCCGCGCTGACGGCCTGCTGCCGTCAGAGCAAAAATCGGCGGGATAATTTTCCCGTCGCAGAAATGCAAACAGGAGCCAGATGGCTCCTGTTTTTTTTGCATTTTTATCGACTAGATCATCAGGGCAAACGTGCCGGCAAAAACGATGACCATAAAGGAAATGCCCATAAAGAAATATTTCACGACTCATCTCTCCGCGTATCTTTTTTCTACGCACTTATGAACGGTGGTGGTACTGCGAGCTGGTAACAACCAACGAAAAAAACGGACCTCTTTCGTGGCTGGCATCACCTCAGAATTCTGTGCTGTTGTGCTCCAGATGGCGCTAATGTACGCCTAAAAATTGGGGGATACAAGAGGGGGTTTTTTATTAATTTTTAGTTACTTACAACTGTCGTGATTCGGCGACACTTTAATTTCATACGGTAATAAATTTCATTTTGGCGACGCTTCGTTTGGCTCTGAACAGGGCTATAAACCCTATTGATTTTACGCCTATTTTTCTGGCGTTATTCCGAAAATGCTTTTCTCACTGACTGCCCGGCAGTGGTCGCAGGGGATTGAGAGGGCAAGCGCATTTTTGTTTTTTACTTTTTGTGCTGACTGTGAATACTTCAGCCACACGGATTCAATTTTCAGGAGTTTAAGATGATGAGACATCGCGTTAAGCGGATGATGCTAATGACAACGGCCTGTATTTCGCTGTTGCTGGGGAGTGCGCCGCTGTATGCGCAGGCGAACGACGTTCAGCAAAAGCTGGCGGCGCTGGAGAAAAGCAGCGGGGGGAGGTTGGGAGTGGCGCTGATTGACACCGCCGATAACGCACAGACGCTCTACCGCGCCGACGAGCGCTTTGCCATGTGCAGCACCAGTAAGGTGATGGCAGCCGCGGCGGTGCTCAAGCAAAGTGAAACGCAAAAGAACGTGTTGAGTCAGAAGGTTGAGATTAAATCCTCGGACCTGATTAACTACAATCCCATCGCTGAAAAACACGTCAACGGCACGATGACGCTGGCGGAATTGAGCGCCGCGGCGTTGCAGTACAGCGACAATACGGCCATGAACAAACTGATTGCCCATCTTGGGGGGCCGGATAAAGTGACGGCGTTTGCCCGTGCTATTGGGGATAACACCTTCCGGCTCGATCGTACTGAGCCGACGCTCAACACCGCGATCCCCGGCGACCCGCGCGATACCACCACGCCATTAGCGATGGCGCAGACGCTTCGCAATCTGACGTTGGGCAGTGCCTTAGGTGAAACTCAGCGTGCGCAACTGGTAACGTGGCTGAAAGGCAATACCACCGGCGCTGCCAGCATTCAGGCTGGGCTACCCACATCGTGGGTTGTCGGGGATAAAACCGGCAGCGGTGATTATGGTACGACGAATGACATCGCCGTTATCTGGCCGGAAGGGCGTGCGCCGCTTATTCTGGTCACTTACTTCACCCAGCCGGAGCAGAAGGCAGAAAGTCGTCGTGACGTGCTCGCGGCTGCCGCGAAAATCGTCACCGACGGTTATTAATTCTAAAAAATGTGGAGCGCTCTGTCGCTCCACTTCCAATTTATGCTCCGGTGTTGACTATTCTCTTCGATGTTTTGGCTGCGACCTCTGTATGATAATTAATACTCATCTTTAATGCTGGGTGCTCGTCTTTTCAGGAAGAAAAACTTCCCGTCAAAATGATGTATATTCGCATCATGTCCATGAATTATTGATTTTAAAATAATACCACTAATAATTAATTGTACCGTCGAGTTTTTTTGTAGTAATTATCTGATTTACATTCGCAGAATTCCTGGTCCTTCCCCCGGAAGATTTTTTTCCGCTTTTCTTTTCCTTTAGTTCCAAATGGTTATTTTTTCATCCACCTTTAGAAGGATGAGAAT
>NZ_JANEWH010000133.1:0-11788 GCF_028069715.1 Kluyvera sp. Awk 3
AAATATAAATGATAATTATTCGTAATATCTTTATCGTTTTTTGGAGGATGATATGGAAACGTCACTGGCTGCGGATGAACAAGAACAGCAGCATCGGGCCACGCTCTCGGCCGACCGCTTTTTCTTTATGTCGCCGTTCCGCAGTTTTACGACCTCGGGTTGCTTCCAGCGCTTTACCTGCCCCGCAGAAGGGGGCGATGCGCCCGATAGCGCCTTTCAGCAAGGTTTAGCCTCGGCGTTCGCCGCAGCCAAAGCCGCCGGGATCGCCAATCCGGTGATGGTGGGGGCGATTCCGTTTGATACCCGCCAGCCGTCTGCGTTGTTCATTCCTGAGCGCTGTGAGTCCTTCTCACGCACCGCAAAACAGCACTCCTCGCGCTACCACGCGTCTCGCGAACCGATGCGGGTGACCGCGCGTCAGGAAATTCCGCAACATCCCATTTTCCTCGATATGGTTGCCCGCGCGGCGGCGCTGACGGCGACCCCGCAGGTCGATAAGGTGGTGCTCTCCCGGCTGATTGATATTACCGCTGGGCAGCCGCTGGACAGCGGTGTGCTGCTGGAACGACTGGTCGCGCAAAACCCGGCAAGCTTTAACTTCCATGTCCCGCTGCCGGACGGCGGGGTGCTGCTGGGGGCGAGCCCGGAACTGCTGCTGCGTAAAGAGGGCGATCGTTTCAGTTCGCTGCCGCTGGCGGGATCGGCGCGTCGTCAGCCGGATGACCTGCTGGATCGTGAAGCGGGTAACCGTCTGCTGGCATCGGAAAAAGACCGTCATGAACACGAGCTGGTGACCCAGTCGATGCAACGTACGCTGGCGCCGCGCAGCCTGCAACTGACGTTGCCACAGACGCCGCAGCTGATTACCACGCCGACGCTGTGGCATCTGGCGACGCCGATTGAAGGGCAGGCGAAAGCGGCGGAAAACGCCCTGACGCTGGCTTGCCTGCTTCACCCGACGCCCGCGCTGAGCGGTTTCCCGCATCAGGCGGCGAAACAGGTGATTGCTGAACTGGAACCGTTTGACCGCGAGCTGTTTGGCGGCATTGTGGGCTGGTGTGATGCCGAAGGGAACGGCGAGTGGGTGGTGACGATTCGCTGCGCGCGCGTGAAGGCCAACCGCGTGCGCCTGTTCGCCGGCGCGGGCATCGTGCCCGCCTCATCGCCGGAGTCCGAATGGCGCGAAACCGGCGTCAAACTCTCGACCATGCTGAACGTGTTCGGCCTGCATTAAGGAATCAGAATGACCGTAGAATTTACCCGCTGGCCGGATGCGCTTGCGGCGCGCTATCGTGAAAAAGGCTACTGGCAGGATCTGCTGCTCACCGACATGGTGACGCGGCATGCCGAAAGTGATGCGATTGCGGTTATCGACGGCGAATGTCAGATAAGCTATCGCGCGTTGAATCAGGCCATCGACAATCTGGCCGCGACGCTGCAAAGCCAGGGACTGAAACGTGGTGAAACGGCGCTGGTGCAGCTGGGCAATATCGTCGAGTTTTATATCACCTTTTTCGCATTGCTGAAGATTGGCGTTGCGCCAGTCAACGCGCTGTTCAGCCATCAGCGTAGTGAGCTGAATGCCTACGCCGAGCAGATATCCCCCGCAGCCCTGATTGCCGATCGCGGTCACGCGCTGTTTGCTGATGAGACCTTCCTCAATCATTTCTGCGCGCAGCACCGTGCTTTACGCGTCGTACTGCTACGCAATGGTGAAGGTGAACATGCGCTGGAAGCGGCGATGGCTCGCCCGGCGATGGGCTTCACGCCGACGCCAACCGCCGCGGATGAGGTGGCCTTTTTTCAGCTTTCCGGCGGCAGTACCGGCACGCCGAAGCTTATCCCCCGCACGCATAACGACTATTACTACAGTATTCGCCGCAGTAATGAAGTGTGTCGCTTCGATGAGGCGACGCGTTATCTGTGCGCTATTCCCTCGGCGCACAACTACGCCATGAGTTCACCAGGCGCGCTGGGCGTGTTCCTGGCGGGAGGAACGGTGGTGCTGGCGGCGGACCCTAGCGCGACGCTGTGCTTCCCGCTGATTGAAAAACACCAGGTGAACGTCGCGGCGCTGGTACCCCCGGCGGTCAGCCTGTGGCTACAGGCGATTGCCGAGGGGGCCGGTAACGCTCAGCTACGTTCGCTGACGTTGCTGCAGGTGGGCGGCGCGCGCCTGTCCGCCACGCTGGCGGCGCGGATTCCGGCAGAGATTGGCTGCCAGCTCCAGCAGGTGTTCGGCATGGCGGAAGGGCTGGTGAACTACACCCGTCTTGACGATACGCCGGAAAAAATCCTCAACACCCAGGGGTACCCGATGTGCCCTGACGATGAAGTGTGGGTGGCGGACGAAGAGGGTAACCCGCTGCCGCGCGGTGAAGTGGGGCGCCTGATGACGCGCGGCCCTTACACCTTCCGCGGCTATTACAAAAGTCCTCAGCATAACGCCAGCGCGTTTGATGCCGACGGTTTCTACTGTTCCGGCGACCTGATTTCGATTGATGAGGATGGCTACATCACCGTGCAGGGGCGTGAAAAAGATCAGATTAACCGCGGCGGCGAGAAAATTGCCGCGGAAGAGATTGAAAACCTGCTGCTGCGTCATGAGGCGGTGGTCCATGCGGCGCTGGTCAGCATGGAAGACACCCTGCTGGGCGAGAAAAGCTGCGCGTATCTGGTGGTGAAAGAACCGCTGCGCGCGGTGCAGGTCCGTCGCTTCCTGCGCGAACAGGGCGTGGCTGAATTTAAGCTGCCGGATCGCGTGGAGTGCGTGGATGAACTGCCGCTGACCCACGTCGGCAAAGTGGATAAAAAACAATTGCGTCAGTGGCTGGCTAGCCGCTCGCAGGCCTGAAGGAGAGAACAACATGGCAATTCCAAAACTGCAGGGCTACGCGCTGCCAACCGCGATGGACATCCCTGAAAACAAGGTGAGCTGGGCGTTTGAACCCGCGCGTGCGGCGCTGCTGATTCACGATATGCAGGAGTATTTCCTCAACTTCTGGGGGGAAGACAGCGAAATGATGGACACGGTGGTGGCGAACATCGCCGCGCTACGCGACTTCTGCAAGAAAAACGGGATTCCGGTCTATTACACTGCGCAGCCAAAAGAGCAGAGCGACGAGGACCGCGCGCTGCTTAACGACATGTGGGGGCCGGGCCTGACCCGCTCACCGGAGCAGCAGCGAGTGATTGCCGCGCTGGCGCCGGACGACCAGGACACCGTGCTGGTGAAGTGGCGCTACAGCGCTTTCCATCGCTCGCCGCTGGAGCAGATGCTCAAAGAGACTGGCCGTAACCAGTTGATCATCACCGGCGTGTACGCGCACATCGGCTGTATGACCACCGCCACCGACGCCTTTATGCGCGATATTAAGCCTTTCTTCGTCGCCGACGCGCTGGCGGACTTCAGCCGCGATGAGCATCTGATGTCGCTGAAATATGTCGCCGGGCGCAGCGGTCGCGTGGTGATGACCGACGAATTGCTGCCCTCGGTTCCCGCCAGCAAAGAGGCGCTACGCGCGTTGGTGCTGCCGCTGCTGGATGAGTCTGACGAGCCGTTCGACGACGATAACCTGATTGATTACGGGCTCGACTCCGTACGCATGATGGCGCTGGCGGCACGCTGGCGTAAAGTACACGGCGACATCGACTTCGTGATGCTGGCGAAAAATCCGAGCATTGACGCCTGGTGGGCGCTGCTTTCCTGCGAGGTGAAATAATGGCTGGCTTCGATTTTCGCGGCCAGACCGTGTGGGTGACCGGGGCAGGGAAAGGCATTGGCTATAACACCGCGCTGGCCTTCGTGGAAGCCGGCGCGCAGGTGACGGGCTTCGATTTAGCCTTCGACGGCGCAGATTACCCGTTTGCGACCGAGGTGCTGGATGTGGCCGATGCGCAGCAGGTGGAGCAGGTGTGTGAACGCCTGTTGGCTGGCACTGAGCGTCTGGACGTGCTGGTGAACGCGGCGGGAATTTTGCGCATGGGGGCGACGGATGCACTCAGTCTGGCTGACTGGCAGCAGACCTTTGCGGTCAACGTCGGCGGTGCGTTTAATTTATTCCAGAATACGATGGCGCAGTTTCGCCGTCAGCAGGGCGGGGCGATTGTCACCGTGGCGTCGGACGCCGCACACACGCCGCGCATCGGCATGAGCGCCTACGGTGCCTCCAAGGCAGCGCTGAAAAGCCTGGCGCTGACCGTGGGGTTAGAGCTGGCGAGCGCGGGGGTGCGCTGTAATATCGTCTCACCGGGTTCGACTGATACCGACATGCAGCGTACGCTGTGGGTCAGTGACGATGCGGAGCAGCAACGTATCCGCGGGTTTGCCGAGCAGTTTAAGCTGGGCATTCCGCTGGGCAAAATTGCCCGCCCGCAGGAAATTGCCAGTACCATTCTGTTCCTCGCCTCCCGCAGCGCCAGCCATATTACGTTGCAGGATATCGTGGTGGACGGCGGTTCGACGCTGGGGGCATAGGATGATCTGGAAACGTCATTTAACGCTTGATGAGCTGAACGCGACCAGCGATAACACCCTGGTGGCGCATTTAGGGATTATCTATACCCATATCGGTGACGATAGCCTGGAAGCGGTGATGCCGGTGGATAGCCGTACCCATCAGCCTTTTGGACTGCTGCACGGCGGTGCGTCGGCGGCGCTGGCGGAGACGCTAGGCTCGATGGCCGGTTTTCTGATGACTCGCGAGGGTCAGTGCGTGGTGGGCACCGAGCTGAATGCTTCCCACCATCGCCCGGTATCGCAAGGACAGGTGCGCGCAGTGTGTCAGCCTTTGCACCTGGGACGGCAGAGCCAGAGCTGGGAAATTGTCGTTTTTGACGAGCAGGGGCGGCGTTGCTGTACCTGCCGGCTGGGGACGGCGGTGCTGGGGTAGCGTCATATTTTGCGGATAATGGGCCGGATAAGCGAAGCGCCATCCGGCACGATGCCGTACATTGCCGGATGGCGCTTCGCTTATCCGGCCTAGATTCCGTCTTGTCGTAGCCGTATTCATCTCAATTTCCCCCTCTAGCACTCATCCGTTTTTCTGACTTAAGTGATCCCGTTAACAATGTGATGTAAATGTCGGGTTCTATTCCTGTTCAGATTGGTTTCAAGGTTGTTAAATCATACGTGTTGCTACGGACACAAAATGTAACATCCTCTGCTACTGATACGGACAATAACTATGAACAATTCAGGGAAATACCTTATATGGGCATTGCTCTCCATTGTCGGAGCCTTTGCCCTTGGCTATATCGCCCTCAATCGGGGGGAACAGATAAACGCGCTGTGGATAGTCGTCGCGGCGGTCTGTGTTTATCTTATCGCCTACCGTTTCTACGGCCTGTATATCGCCAAAAATGTGCTGCAGGTTGACCCAACCCGTATGACGCCATCGGTGCGGCATAACGACGGTCTTGATTATGTGCCAACGGATAAGAAAGTGCTGTTTGGTCACCACTTTGCGGCGATTGCCGGGGCCGGTCCGTTGGTCGGCCCGGTACTGGCGGCGCAGATGGGCTATCTGCCGGGCATGATCTGGCTGCTGGCCGGGGTGGTGTTGGCTGGTGCGGTTCAGGACTTTATGGTGCTGTTCGTCTCCACCCGTCGCGACGGACGTTCGCTGGGGGAACTGGTAAAAGAGGAGATGGGGCCGACGGCAGGGGTCATTGCGCTGATTGCCACCTTTATGATCATGGTGATCATTCTGGCGGTGCTGGCGATGATCGTGGTGAAAGCGCTGACCCACAGCCCGTGGGGGACTTACACCGTGGCCTTTACCATTCCACTGGCGCTGTTTATGGGGATTTACATTCGCTATCTGCGCCCGGGGCGCATTGGCGAGGTGTCGGTGATTGGCCTGGTGCTGCTGGTCTTTGCCATTATTTCCGGCGGCTGGGTGGCCGAGAGCGAAACCTGGGCTCCGTGGTTTGACTATACCGGCGTGCAGTTAACCTGGATGCTGGTGGGTTACGGTTTTGTGGCCTCGGTGCTGCCGGTATGGTTGCTGCTGGCACCGCGTGACTACCTCTCGACCTTCCTGAAAATCGGTACCATCGTCGGCCTGGCGATCGGTATTCTGATTATGCGTCCTACCCTGACCATGCCTGCCCTGACCAAGTTTGTCGACGGCACCGGCCCGGTCTGGACCGGCGATTTGTTCCCGTTCCTGTTTATCACCATCGCCTGTGGCGCGGTGTCTGGCTTCCACGCGCTGATCGCTTCCGGCACCACGCCGAAGATGCTGGCCAACGAAAACCAGGCCTGCTTTATTGGCTACGGTGGGATGTTGATGGAATCCTTCGTGGCGATTATGGCGCTGGTTTCCGCCTGTATTATCGACCCGGGCGTCTATTTTGCGATGAACAGCCCGATGGCGATGCTGGCACCGGCAGGAACCGCAGACGTGGTGGCTTCGGCAGCGCAGGTCGTGAGCTCGTGGGGCTTCGCGGTAACGCCTGATCTGCTACATCAGATTGCCAACGAAGTTGGGGAACAATCCATTATCTCCCGCGCGGGCGGCGCGCCGACTCTGGCGGTGGGGATGGCCTATATTCTCCACGGTGCGCTGGGCGGGCTGATGGACGTGTCGTTCTGGTATCACTTTGCGATTCTGTTTGAAGCGCTGTTTATCCTGACGGCGGTGGATGCCGGTACCCGTGCGGCGCGCTTTATGCTGCAAGACCTGTTGGGGGTGATCAATCCGGGGCTGAAACGCACCGATTCGCTGCCGGCTAACCTGCTGGCGACGGCGCTGTGCGTGCTGGCCTGGGGTTACTTCCTTCATCAGGGCGTGGTGGATCCGCTGGGCGGTATCAACACTCTGTGGCCGCTGTTTGGTATCGCCAACCAGATGCTGGCGGGTATGGCGCTGATGCTGTGCGCGGTGGTACTGTTCAAGATGAAACGCCAACGCTACGCGTGGGTTGCGCTGGTGCCGACGTCGTGGCTGCTGGTGTGTACGCTGGTGGCGGGCTGGCAGAAATCGTTCAGCGAGGATACGCGCGTGGGCTTCCTGGCAATTGCCAATAAGTTCCAGGCGATGATCGACAGCGGTAACATTCCGCCGCAGTACACCGAGTCGCAGTTGGCGCAGTTGGTGTTTAACAACCGTCTTGATGCCGGTCTGACTATCTTCTTTATGGTGGTGGTGGTCGTGTTGGCGCTGTTCTCGCTGAAAACCGCGCTGGCGGCGCTGAAAGAGGACAAACCGACGGCAAAAGAAACGCCGTATGAGCCGATGCCTGCGGATGCGGAAAACCTGGTTGCTCAGGCGAAACGCGCGCATTAATGTCATCTGTAACCCGGCCGAGCATGGCGACGCCGGGTTAACCTGATAAGGACAAAAACGATGTTTGATACGCTCTCAAAAGCCGGAAAATACCTCGGTCAGGCGGCTAAAATGATGATTGGCGTGCCGGATTACGACAACTACGTTGAGCATATGCGCGTTAACCACCCGGACCAGACGCCGATGACCTACGAAGCGTTTTTCCGCGACCGCCAGGATGCGCGCTACGGCGGGAAGGGCGGAGCAAAGTGCTGTTAAAAAGTTTTAGACATCTAAACGTCTTGATTGCCAAGCTCGTTGGCCGTGTTATAGTCATTTGACATCGGTTTACGAGCGGCAGACGACGAATGACAACAACGCAACTCATCCCCCAGAGCAAACTCCCCAACCTCGGCACCACTATTTTCACCCAGATGAGCGCCCTGGCGCAGCAGCATCAGGCTATCAACTTGTCTCAGGGTTTTCCCGATTTTGACGGCCCAGCGTATCTGCAACAGCGGCTCGCGCATCACGTGGCGAGCGGCGCGAATCAGTACGCACCTATGACCGGCGCGCTGGCGTTGCGAGAAGCGATCGCCGAGAAAACCACCGCGCTGTATGGTTACACGCCGGATGTTAACAGCGACATTACGGTGACAGCAGGGGCCACGGAAGCGCTGTATGCCGCCATTACCGCGCTGGTGCGCGACGGTGACGAGGTGATTTGTTTTGACCCGAGCTACGATAGCTATGCGCCGGCGGTGGAACTGTCCGGCGGCGTGGTGAAACGTATCGCACTACAGCCGCCGTATTTTCGCGTGAACTGGCAGGATTTTGCCGCGCAACTGAGCGAGAAAACGCGTCTGGTGATCCTCAATACGCCGCATAATCCGTCAGCCACCGTCTGGCAGGCGGCGGATTTTGAGGCTCTGTGGCAGGCTATCGCCGAACGTGAAATTTATGTGCTCAGCGATGAAGTGTATGAGCATATCTGCTTTGCAAAAGATGGACACGCCAGCGTGCTGGCGCATCCGGCGCTTCGCGAACGGGCGGTCGCGGTGTCGTCGTTTGGTAAAACCTATCATATGACCGGTTGGAAGGTGGGTTACTGCGTAGCGCCAGCGCCTGTCAGTGCGGAACTGAGGAAAGTGCATCAATATCTGACCTTCGCGGTGAACACGCCAGCACAGCTGGCGCTGGCGGATATGCTGCGCGCGGAACCGGAGCACTACCGCCAACTGCCGGAATTTTATCAGGCGCGACGTGACCTGTTTATTGATGCTCTTAGCCAGAGCCGCCTGAAGCTGCTGCCGTGTGAAGGCACCTACTTCCTGCTGGCGGACTACAGCGCGATCTCCGATCAGGATGATGTGAGCTTCTGCCGGTGGTTAACCACGGAGGTGGGCGTGGCGGCGATTCCGCTGTCGGTCTTTTGCGCCGCGCCGTTCCCGCATAAGCTGATACGTCTGTGCTTCGCTAAACAGGAGGCGACGCTGCTGGCCGCCGCCGAGCGTCTTTGCCGATTGTAGCTATTTCACCGTCCAGGCCTGTGAGAACTGGCGATTGCCAAACATTTCGCACAGGCCGTTAATCTGCTTCAGGCGCAGAATTTCGTCGGCATCCATGCCCAGTTCCTGGCCCATCTTTTCATCGCTCCAGCCAAGCTGGCTCAGTTCGCGCACGATATCGGACATGGCGCTAATCTGGTGTCGCCCGCGCGCGCGGTTATGGCGCACGGTGGCGGCCATGCGTGAGGGGAGCGAATCGTCGCACTTTTCCAACTGGGTAATGGGCAGGTAGCCGTGAAAACGCTTTTTCAGCGTGGCTTTGGACTGTGACAGCTGGTGGCGATGGAAGCCGTCGACGATTTCGTAATGACGATCTTTTTTCTCAACGACTACGATAGGTTGGGTGAAGCCGTCGGCCTCCAGTGATTTGGTCAGCAGACGTTTTTCCTGCGGCGCCATATTATTCGGGTTGTAGTCGTTTGGGGTAATTTGCTCTTCTTTCACCCACAGCACGCAGTCGATAGGCTGATCTTTAAACGGGCTTTCAGCGTGTAAGGCCTGACGGAACTGGTTAATGGCATCGATTTTGTCATTCGGTGCGAGGCTTTGCAGGTAGTCATGCAGCTGATTAATTAGTGTTTGTCGCATAAGATTCCCCATTGCTGACGCTTTTGTTCCATACGCGCGCGATAGCGCTGGTAGTGATTCGCTTTGGTGGGGCTGAAGGAGAGCATCCGGCACCAATAGTCATTGTTTAATAGTACCTTGCATATTCTTCGCCATGATGGGATGTCCTTCGAGCCCAGATCTTTTTCCTGTTCGTCAGGAATGTCTTCCCAACCCTGCTTTTGATACCAGTGAAGGTAGACGGCAATTTTGTTGCGATAATGGTCGGCGGTGGTTTCCGGCATGCTGTAAAGCAGAAAATGCGCGTAGCTGCGCCAGCTGTGGTTGGCTGGCTTCTCGAGCTTACGGTGGCCGTAAAACTGGTTGTCCTGCCCGGCATACACGCCACCGCTGTGTACGCCGCTGACCCGCTGACACATATCGGCCCAACGATCCGGTTCCAGTACGTGATAGAGCCAGAGCCCCTGGCGCTGCTCTGGGCCAAAGGGTTCACAGATACGCATGTAGCGCAATGGGACTCCGGCCTGATACATCAGATTGTAGAGGGGGTTATACGGCTGCTGGGTTTTGGCGAACCACGTCCAGATATCGGCGGTTTTCCAGTCGTAGATAGGGTAGACGTACCAGGCATGGTTACCCGGCGCGACGGTTGTCCAGGGTTTATCATCGGCAAAGCGACGTTTCCGCTGGGAGGCAATCGTCAAAAAGCGGTTATAAGATTCGTCGGCACGGATCCCGACCATCACCGCCGCCGGACGCTGCTGGGAGAACCATTCGGCAAATTTTTGCACAAACAGTTCAAACGTCATGCCTGGTTCATAAAAGGCGAAAAAAGCAGGATCGGTAATCGCGTCGGCTGGCGGTTGTCTGACCCATTTAGCGCCCGGCTCCCAGCACTGCCATTCCGGATTAAATTGGGTCAGTGAGTTTTGCGTGGTCAGCGGTAGCGCGACCCAATAAAAGCTCTCAATCACATCCCGGTATTGTTCGCGCAATTTCTCACAATGGTTAATGGTATAAGAAAATTGTGCTTCCCAATCAATAAACAGGACGCTAATTTTGAGCCCTCGCTCGCGGGCAAGCTGCGCGGTTAAATGCAACATTACCGTGGAGTCTTTACCGCCGGAAAACGAAACGCAAACGCGAGAAAAGTTATCTAATGTCCAGAGAATACGATCCCGGGTTGCTTCCAGAACCGATTGTGGCAGCGGGAGTTTGACCATGGGCATACATCGCCATCCTTGATAACGTGTTCTACTAAGCGAATTTCACATCATACAATAATATAAGTAATAATCACGAACACAAATCGTTCCTTTTCTGGATTTGTTTTTAATACGACGGTGTTTGTGTTTTTAATGGTTTTTAATTATATTTTCATGCTTTTGATTACTCTGGTGAATAATTCTGAGTTGAGTGAGGCACGGTTATAGCACACATAAACAGACATTCTGGGGAGTGGTGCAGGAAGAGTAATTTCTTTCAAGCGTAGCGATGCTTTTAGCATAGTGTAATAAGGGCGAGGTACGATACCAATTAAATCTGTCTGGTAAATCGCGTTAATAGTGGATACAAAAGATGATGAGCGAAATGCGCAATTGCGTTCGGCCAGAAATATCTCGTTATCATACTGGTACTTTTTTACCCACGAATCATCAACATCGTAGTAGGTGAATCTTTCCTGGAGAATCTCCTCGATTGTCGCGTGAGTTCCCAGTCGCGGGTGGTCTTCCCGGCAGACTAACACGGTTTCCGTCTCGTAAAATTTCTCACATGCCAGCGCGCGGTTTTGGACTTGCGAGGTCGTAATAACAATATCCGCCTTGCGGTAGTGCAGGAGATTTTCTACCGAATCGTTGGGAATGGCGTAATCGTGATACTCAAGCTGGAGATCCGGCTCGGCCAGCAGTGTATTAATAAAGTTGGCAATTTCGGGCGTTGAAAAGAGCTGTGGACCGTAAATGATGAACTTTTTATCCAGATCCGCATTTGCCATCATGTTAATTGTCTGTTCTATCTGATTAAGATTTTTTGACAGATGCTGATGTAAATTAACGGCAATGGTGGTAGGAGTAATCCCTTTTCCGGCGCGGACGAATAACGGATCGTTTAATTGCGTGCGTAGCCGCTGCAGCGATTGGCTCACTGCAGAGGGGGTGATAAATAGCATTTCAGCCGCTTTACTGATGCTAAGATGTTGATATATGCACTCAAAAATAACCAGCAGGTTAAGATCGAATCTTTTCAGGTCATAGAGATTTGCCATTACGTATCCTTTATAAATTATTTGGGGGTATTCGTTTCCCCAATTGTCACAATCCATGTGTTCGAAAAACTGAAATATATATGAAACTCCGCTAAATATAAATCATGACTGTATGG
>NZ_JANEWH010000134.1:0-11744 GCF_028069715.1 Kluyvera sp. Awk 3
TTATGATTCCCTGCGCGCCAGCATCGTCGCGAAACGTAATTTAATACGATTGCCCTTTTCATCAGTACGATGCAGTTCGCCGACGTCTTCGTTATATTTCAGCAAATCCCAACCTTTATAATAGTTTTTCAGCTCACCCGTTTTAAAGGCAAACGGGAAACCAACCGTACAGGGGAAATCATCGGTGTCCATCGCTGCGACAATCAGATTGTAGCCGCCCGGTTTGGTGCAGCGCTGCATGTTGTCGATAAGACGCGGAATGGTATTCGCTTCAAGGAACATCATCACTACGGTAGAGAGAATAAAATCGTACTCACCGTCAAAGCTAAGCGTATTGAGATCGGTGATTGCCGCCTGCAAATTATCCAGCCCTTCCGCTTCACGAATCGACTGCAGGTTCTGAATACTCATCGGGTTCTTATCCCACGCCGTTACGTCGTAGCCGTTCGCCGCCAGATAAAGGCTATTGCGCCCGTTACCGCACCCCAGATCGAGGGTTTTCCCCGGCTTAACAATAGTCGCGGCATGCACCACTTCTGAATGGGTTCGGGTCAAGCCGTATTTGTCGGTAAAGTAGTTTTCATCACGAATGGTCATTGTTCATCCTTCGGTTTCATCAGTGTCGACGGTGCAACACGCATCAAAAGTTTACCCTGAAGCAGCAACAGCAGCGTTTTTACCAGCAGCAGGCCGATCACGATATTCGTGAAAATAAAGAGCGGCAGCGCCAGATTATGGAAGAAGCCGGTTCCGCTGGCATGTCCCAGATGCAGGCCGGTAGAAGCCAGCGCGGAAATACCGAACGAGAAGCTCCAGAACGAGGCATTAAACGCCTGACGCAGATACCAGGGCATCAGGCGTAACATAAACAGCAACTGTAATAGCCCGTAGCCGAACAGCATTTTCGCGAACACATCGGCGTGTCCGCCGTTAATGCTCAACCACGCGTTACAGGCGACCAGCGCCGGTGCCAGTTGAATGCCGAGTGAGGTCCGTAACGGCACGGACAACGCGCCGCCGCTGCGCAGGCGTTGCACAATAGCGGGCTCCAGCGTTATCCATGAAATGACGCCAGCGCCCAGAAAGACCAGTCCGGCATCGTTAAACCCCAACGCTCCGCAGGCCATGGCGCTGATAAAATTGTTGGCGACGGTCGGCAGATACAATCCAGGCGTGGTGGCATCTGCCGGATGCTCGCCGCGCCACAGCCCCGCCGTTTGCCAGGCGGCGTAGCTCAATTGCAGCACCACGCCAATAATAAACAGCGCCTGCGCCAGCGGTCTCATCCACGGTGTGACGCCGATGGCGACCAGCATGGTGGTCGCCGGAAATAAACTCACAAAACTGCTGGCGATGGGGTGGCGCATCTCCAGCCAGACGCTGTAGGGAAAACGTATCGCTCGGGTGATAAAGGCCAGCGTCAACAGCGCCCACATCACAATCGCCAGTATCACCAGCCCTTCGCCAATCGCCGGGCTCAGCGGCCAGATAGTGCTGGCGTAACGCCAGGCGAAACCCATACCAATAGTGCCCAGCACCATCCCAAAATAGCCCGCTGGTAAATTCAATACCCGCTGCCCATCGGTTTCATTATGCATTTTGTTTATTTAATCAAATTTATTTAAGTTGCATTTTAAATGATTCTTTTGGCCGGCGCTAGCGCCAAAAGTCGGTCCAGAAAACGTCAGCCGTTCGCACTGCTGCGGCAGAGGATTTGCTACATTTAGTGTATCTACTTAGCTGAGGTTATCATGAAAAAATACCGTCTTAGCGACGCTTCACGCAGCGTGCAGATTGGCGAACCCGGCGCGCGGGAAAGCATCGTGATGCGGCAAATTATTGCCCTGCGGGATTTTGCCGACGTGACAGCCGGCACTCTGGGCGGCTGGGTTGATGATGAAAACGTACTGAGTCACGACGGCAACTGCTGGATTTACGACGAAAACAGCCTCGTCTACGCCGGGGCAAAGATAGAGGAAAACGCGCGGCTGATAGACTCCTGCGAAGTGAGTCATCAGGCGATTATCTGCGGCAACGCTCGCGTGCTGGCCAGCCGGATCGGTCAGGGGGCGCGCTTGAGCGGCAATGTCACGGTCGATAACGCGCGCGTACACGGTCACTGCCACCTGTTTGGCGATGCCCATATCGGCGAGGGCTGCCAGATTGTCGGGGCAAAAGGCCTGACCGCCGACAACGAACGTCTGCTGCAAATCTACGACCGCGTCCGGTTGCGCGATTGCCGGGTCGTACATCAGGCACAAATTTACGGTGACGCCAGGCTAAACCACGCCTTTGTGGAACATCGAGCGGAGATTTACGACAGCGCGCGCCTTGAAGGTAATGAGGAAAACAACATTTGGGTCTGCGACTGTGCCAGAGTTTACGGCCACGCGCGTATCATTGCCGGGCATGGCGAAGATGATATCCCCACCCTACGCTACAGCTCGCAGGTCGCGGAGAACGCCGTGATTGAAGGCAACTGCGTGCTGAAACACCACGTCCTGGTTGGCGGCAACGCCCGGCTCCGCGGCGGGCCTATTTTGCTCGACGATCACGTGCTGATTCAGGGCGATGCGCGTATCGAAGGCGATGTGCTGATCGAGTATCACATTGATATCACCGACAACGTGGTGGTCGAAGCGCTGCCTGGCGAAGCTATTCATCTGCGCGGGCGCAAAGCCATTACCGGCGCGCAGCGAATTACGCGCACCCCGCTATTTGGTGCCCTATGACCGGGTATTGTCGATAATTCGCGCGTAAATATTCTGGTCATAGAACACGCCATTCAGAAACTCTGCCTGGCGCAAGCAACCTTCCAGTTGAAAACCGTTATGTTGCGCCACCTGATTACTGCGCGGATTGTCCACCCGGCACTTAATCACAAAGCGGCGGATTTCTCCGCGTTCAGCGTAATAGCGCATAAACGCCTGCAGCGAGGCGGATAAAATGCCCTTCCCCTGCGCGGCCTCGTCCAGCCAGTAACCGATATAACCGGTCTTGTTGGACGGTTCAATCTGGTTAAAGGAAAGCACGCCCGACATTTTCCCCTCAACAAAAATCAGGAACATTTTGGCAATGCCGCGCTGGTGCAGCATCATATTGCCCTGCACATTCTGGCGGGTGTCCTGTTCGCTTTTGACAAACTGCGGCCAGTTGAGCGTTTGCTGTAGCCAGTCGCGATTGCGCAGCACCATCTGATGCAGCTCGGCTACGTGCGACTCATTAACGGCTTCAAGGGTGATGACGTCGGAAGCGACGATCGTTTCAACACAGGTCATGTGTAGGTTCTCAGTCTAAAAGAAAACCCGGCGTCGCATGACTCGGCCGGGTCCGGGCTTGGTTATTTCATAATACGGTCGTCAACATATTGACGTTTATCCGGCGCTGGCGGGAAGTACTGGTACAGCCAGGTTTCGCTGATGGCGTCGCCACGACAGCGCAGGAACAGGCGCATATCCACCGGGTCGGTGGAGTCTGACGTGGGATACCAGTCGAACAAAATACGGTAGCCGTCAAACGGTTCAACGTAGAGAATTTCAATCTGCTTCGCTTCACCGCTGGAAAGCGTGATCACCGGTTCAATGCCTTTCGGCGCAGCGGCTTTCAAATCGCCGCCGACAAAGTCGATCGCAAAACGGCGGGACCATTTATCCGGATAATGTTCGCCCGGCGCCCAGCCTTCCGGGAAGCTGCCCATCCCGGTGCGGGTGGCCAGTACGCGGGCTAACGGCGAACGGACCGGCGGCATCGCGCTCCAGTATAAGCGATAGCTAAAGTTTAACTGGTCGCCCGCTTTCATCGGTTTTTCCGGCTGCCAGAAGCAGACGATGTTATCCAGCGTTTCGCCTGTCGTCGGGATCTCCATCAGGCTTACCGCCCCTTTGCCCCACTGATTGCGCGGCTCGACCCACAGGCTTGGACGCTTGTTGTACCAGCCCATCACGTCCTGATAGTGGGTGAAATCACGATCCAGCTGCAGCAGACCAAAACCTTTCGGATTCTTATCCTGGTAGGCATTGAACTGCAGTTTTTGCGGGTTGTTCAGCGGACGGCAGACCCACTCGCCGTTGCCGAGCCACATCGCCAGACGATCGGAGTCGTGGATCTGCGGGTGAATGGTGTCGCAGACGCGGCGCTCATTATTCCCGCAGCTGAACATGCTGGTCATCGGTGCGATGCCTAACTGTTTGATATCTTTGCGCGCATAGATATGGTTTTCCACATCCATAATCACCTGCGCCTTCTCGCAGTGCACCACGAATTTATAGGCACCGGTCACGCTGGCGCTATCGAGCAGCGCATAAACCGTAAAGGTGGTGTCGCCTGGTTTAGCCGTTTCAAACCAGAAAGAGGTAAAGTCCGGGAACTCTTCGAGTGAGTCGGTATAGGTGTCAATCGCCAGACCGCGCGCAGACAGGCCGTACTGATAGGTGCTGTCGACCGCGCGGAAGTAGCTCGCGCCCAGGAAGGAGACGATGTCGCGACGCGCCAGTTCTGGTGCCTTAAACGCGCGGAACCCCGCAAAACCGAGGTCGGTCTGCCCTTCCAGCTGTTTGGTGTCGACGCCAGCATCGTTGTACTGGAACAGCTCCGGGCGGAAGTGAATTTCACGCGCCTGCTGGCTCGCCGGGTCGAGTGAGAACATACGTACGCGGCGACGGAAACCCATGCCCACGTGGAAGAACTGAATATCCAACTGGCGGTCTTTCACGTTATTCCACAGGGAGTGCGCCGCATCGTACTGGATGCTGTTGTAAGCCTGCGGCGTCAGATTTGCCAACGTCTCTGGCAGCGCGCGCGGAGCGCCTCCCCACGGTTGACGGGAGAGATCGTGAGCCATTGATTGCAGCACGCTGAAGTCAAAGCGACGCGTCTGGCCGTCGGCGATGTCAGACTCCTGCGCCAGCGCGGCCTGGGAGAAAAGCGATGCAAAACCGGAGGTCCCGCACACGGCGGCAACAGCCATTGAAGATTTTAGAAAGTGTCTGCGATTCATGCCTGGCAAAGCGTCCTTTTTATAGTCGGAATGCTGCAAAAAAATTACGGCGATACTGCTGCCCACTCTAGACAAAATTGACTGATAATCCAATTGGTAGCGCAAGAAAATCTGCTAATCCAGGTTCACATGGTGTTTCATCACGCGTTTAAACAGCGCCAGACGCGCGCGCATAAAGCGGTTTTCCACACGGAAGCCGGCGTGCTTGTGCAACCCGATACGCAGCAACCGATCACGGCCCCGTACCGAGGCAGGCCAACGCACCGGGCCCGTCAGAATCGCATGCTCCGCGCTGGCATGACGCGCGAAGTTCACCCAGTAATCGGCCACCTGGGCGGCAAAGGCTAAATCGCGCGGCGAAGCGTAATCACAAGATGGCGGTATGTGCCCCAGCGTATCGAAAACGTAAGGGACTTCATTGCCATGCCACGCGCCGTGAGGATAGGTATCGTGTTCCGCTTCAGCAACATAGTCGAACCAATAACGCCAGCACGGTTGATTCAGCCGCTGCTGGGCCTGCATCACCACGTAGCCGAGCGTGGTAAACGCCATGTCGCGGCACACTTGACGCCCCAACTCCTCATCGCCCTTCACGCCGGGATAAAGCAGTTTGATTAACCCCAGTCCCAGGCGGCGCTCGCGGCGTAGCTTCTGGATTTCTCCGGCCAAATCAACGCCAAAGACCGCCATGACGCTCGCTTCGTCGCTGTTGGAACCAACAAGTACCGGCATGGGGTGCTGCTTTGCGGCAAAAAAAACATCCAGCATGGGCTGTGGCAGTACCGCATCGCCGACAATCGGCGCAGGCCCCAGATTATGCGGAGCAGTCAACGACCAGAATGCATCCGCCGGGATTTCACGCAGACTTTGCGCAGACGCGTTGGGGAGATTGAAGTGTTCAGCTAACCGTTCACCGCGGGCCAGCGCGGTTTCACGCGGCATATCCGGCAACGTATAGCCGCTCTGGATAATGGCTTTATGGAACAGGCCTTTCGCCTTCGGCGAAGCCATCAGTGACAGCACGCTACGCGCGCCCGCCGATTCACCAAACAGCGTGATATTGTCGCGGTTTCCGCCGAAGGCAGCGATATTATCCTGCACCCAGCGCAGCGCAGCGATTTGGTCCATCAGACCAAAGTTATACAGCCGTTCGCCGTCTTCTTCCTCCAGCGCCGGATGGGCGAAGAAGCCCAGGTGGCCGAGGCGATAGTTAAGCGTCACCACCACCACGCCGCGCCGTGCCAGCGCCTTGCCGTCGTATGGCGGCAGCCCGCCCGCGCCGATAGTAAACCCTCCGCCGTGCAGCCAGACCATTACCGGCAGCAACTCATGACGTTGCGCCGGCGACCAGACGTTGAGATAAAGACAATCTTCAGAGAAGCGGCCCGGATCGCCGCCGCCCAGTTCCTGGCAGTATTCACTGTTTTGCCAACTGGAAGCCGAAAAGGTCTCGGCGGGGCGAACACCCTGCCACGGCATGACCGGCTGCGGCGCGCGCCAGCGCAGGGAGCCGACCGGCGGTGCGGCATAGGGAATGCCGCACCACAGATGGATATCCTCGTCCACTCGTCCTGACAACGACCCTTGTAAGGTCTCTACGCGCGTTGAGGCATTCTGCATCGGTGTTCATCCTTTTTTGTTGATTCCTTTGCAGATTAACCGTTTCAGAGCAAACCGCAACGGCGTTTGCTGCGCACCTCCGCTTCTTCATAGAGCTTGAATTCATCCAGAACTGGCCGTCCCAGGGCGGCTTCAAAGGCACTACGGCTGGCATTGCCATGGCTGCGCGTCTGCGCATCGCCGCCCAGATTCGACTGGAAAATCCCGGCAGCGCTCACCGGCAGAAAATCTTCATAGGTGATGGGCTGGGCGGTTATCCAGCCGCGTTCAATAAACGGCTGCGGGTCGTCACCGGGACGGATCGCCTGACGGTGCGCGTCACCACTCGGCGTAAGACGATAGCGGAACCAAGCCAACCCCTGCTGACGCAGAAGGAATTCGCTATCGGGAAAGGCTTTAAACACTTCTTGCAGATGCTGCTGATGACTGAGGTTATCTTTCCCCACGCCCGCTTCGTTCAACAACCGGTCGTATAGCGCCCGGCCTTTTGGCGTCAACGCCACCCCACGCTGCTCAATTTCACCAAAACGCGCGGTATGCGTGCCGCTGGCATCGCCGGCAAATGCCACCGGCTCTTCCAGCGCCTTAAAGCTGGTCTGACGCAGCAGTAGCGGTACCGCACGGCGCGGCGGCCCTTCTATGACGGCCTTTGGTTCGATCCCGTATTCGGCCATCAGCGACTGAACCTGATCGATATCCAGCGTGCGCGGCGTCAGGTGGTTAATATGACAACCCGGGAAGCAAACCACGTCGGCAATCAGCCGATGCTGGCGGTTAAGCGCCTCGTAGGTTTCTTTGTCTACCGTGGTATGCCGGTGCCAACGGAAAGTTTCCAGCGCTTCGTGGACGAACTCTTGTGCCTGCTCGGCGTTGAAACCATTCTGTTTATCATGAAGATTCATCAGCGCCCGACAACGCGGAGTGAAAATATCGCGCCGGGCGAGAATCTTCGCCGCCTTTTCGCGCAGCGCGGGATCGTCGATCAGCTCCAGACGCAGTAAAGAGGTAAAGATTCGGAATGGGTTGCGTTGTAACGCGGCGTCATCCACGGGGCGAAACGCGGTGGAGTGAACCGGTACGCCAGCGACCGAAAGATCGTAATACCCGACCGGTTGCATCCCCATAATGGCAAACATGCGACATAGCGTCGCCAGCTCTTCAGCCGTTCCCACCCGTATGGCGCCATGACGCTCAACGTTCAGACGCGCCAGCTCGTCGGCGTTCGCCAGCTGTTCATGCAAGCGTGCATTGTTTTCCAACACTGCCAGATTCACATCAGCAACAAGCGCTAACAACGTGCCATATTGCGGGACTTCCTGCTGGTACATTGCCGACATTGCTTGTGAAAAATCTTCCCGAATATCATCTGCCGAAAGGGTGTGCGCCATGTTTTTCCATCTCCTGTGCCTATATTTGCAGTGTAGGTAAGCACATGAGGCTATGCGCTAAGAATTTACAAAGTGTGATCCCGGCGACTGAGTTGATTTTGCAGTGAATCCCGGCCATTACATAACCACAGGTTATTTAAAATTCACCTTAAATTCACTATTAATTAACAATACATTTACACACACTGTGTGAGGCAATAATAAAATACCCTACACGGAGCCACCTATGAGCACAAAATGGTCACCGCAAGAAGTGATTCACCGGGATTATAACAATCACCCACCGGCCTACGCGCCGGGTTACAAAACCAGCGTGCTGCGCTCGCCGCGTAATGCGCTGATCTCATTGCAGAATTCTCTATCGGAGATCACCGGCCCGGTCTTCTCCCAGCAGGATATTGGCCCGCTGGATAACGATCTGATTCTGAACTACGCCAAAGATGGCCTGCCGATCGGCGAACGTATTATTGTTCACGGCTACGTGCGTGACGGCTTCGGACGTCCGCTGAAAAATACGCTGGTCGAAGTGTGGCAGGCCAACGCAGGTGGCCGTTACCGGCATAAAAAAGATCAGTATCTGGCCCCCATCGACCCCAACTTTGGCGGTTGTGGCCGCGTGATGACAGATGAAAACGGCTATTACTTCTTCCGGACCATCAAGCCCGGCCCCTATCCGTGGCGCAACCAGGTCAGCGACTGGCGGCCATCGCATATTCACTTCTCGATTTTTGGTGAAGCCTTTGCTCAGCGTCTGATTACGCAAATGTACTTCGAAGGCGATCCGTTAATTAAACAATGCCCAATCGTGCAAGCCATCAATAACGACGACGCGGTTCGTACGTTGATTGCTGAGCTGGATACTCATGCCGCCGTACCGCTGGACTGTCTGGCATATCGTTTTGATTTGGTGCTGCGCGGCCAGCGCGCCACGCTGTTTGAAAACCGTACGCAGGGGGCTGCACGATGAAAGACTATTTACCCGAAACCGCATCGCAAACCGCTGGGCCTTACGTCCACATTGGCCTCGCGCCGGACGCCGCCGGTTTTCATATTTTTGAGAAAAACTTTGGCCCAACGCTGGTTAACAGTCATACACCGGGTGAACGCATTGCCATTGAAGGCCGCGTTTTCGACGGTTCCGGTACGCCTGTACGCGACGTGCTGATTGAGATCTGGCAAGCCAACGCCGAGGGGCGCTACAACCACGTCGCCGATCGGCAGGAAGGCAAATCACTGGACGCTGATTTTCGCGGCTGGGGTCGTGCCTGCTCTAACTTTGATACGGGCGTCTGGCGCTTTGACACCATTAAGCCCGGACAGGCGGTTGGCCGCGATGGGCGCATGATGGCGCCGCACGTCAACCTGTGGATCGTCGCTCGTGGGATCAACATCGGCCTGAATACGCGCATGTACTTTTCTGACGAGCAGGAGGCCAACGCCAGCGATCCCGTACTGAATCTGATCGAGTGGGAAGTTCGCCGTCAGACGCTGATTGGCCACAAAGAAACGCGCAACGGTGAGACGGTGTACCACTTTGATATTTATCTACAAGGTGAAAAAGAAACGGTCTTTTTTGACGTGTAAGCGCTGATATTCTCTGGCGTCTCCTCCTTACCTGACCCGGCTGAGTGTAACGACGCCGGGTTTTATCCATGCAACAAAACGCTTGTCTGTTAAACCGCACAAATGTTAATAATAATTTGCTAGCAAGTTATCAAAATTAAACAACATTACTTGTCACCCATGCCGCTCTGTTTTTAACATCGCTTATGGAAAAAAATGCTCTCTTTAGTCAGCGCATTCGTCTGCGCCATCTGCACACATTCGTGGCCGTCGCCCAGCAAGGAACATTGGGGCGCGCGGCTGAAACACTTAATCTCAGCCAGCCTGCACTCTCCAAGACGCTGAATGAACTTGAACAGCTAACCGGCACGCGGCTATTTGAGCGTGGTCGACTGGGCGCGCAGTTAACCCTCGTCGGCGAACAGTTCTTAACCCATGCGGTCAAGGTGCTGGATGCGTTAAATACCGCCGGGCAGGCGCTTGTTCGTAAAGAAGGTGTTAACAATGATGTAGTGCGAATTGGCGCACTGCCCACCGCTGCGCTGGGTGTCTTGCCAGCGGTGATTGGGCAATTTCATCAACAGCAAAAGGACGTCACCCTCCAGGTTGCCACCATGAATAACACCATGCTGTTGGCGGCGCTGAAGTCCGGAGATATCGATCTTGGTATTGGACGGATGTCGGATCCGGAACTGATGACCGGGCTAAACTATGAGCTCTTGTTCCTCGAATCATTGAAGCTGGTGGTGCGGCCAGACCACCCTATTCTGCATGAAAACATCACCCTGAGCCGCGTACTGGACTGGCCGGTTGTCGTTTCACCAAAAGGTACGGTTCCACGTCAGAATGCCGAGACACTCCTTCAGAGCCAGGGATGTAAGATGCCTGCGGGCTGCATTGAAACGCTTTCGGCGTCGCTATCACGCCAGCTGACAGTTGACTACAACTACGTGTGGTTCGTGCCTTCCGGTGCGGTGAAGGACGATCTGCGGCGCGGTACGCTCACCGCGCTGCCTATCGCGACCCAAGGCCAGGGCGAACCCATCGGCATCCTTACTCGCGTAGACACGACGCTCTCCTCCGGCGCACAGACGCTGCTCAGCGCCGTACGAAAGTCGATGCCTTCGTGATGAGCGCCCGCCGTGGCCAGGAATGACGGGCCACGGCTAGCTTGCTTGTCTATTAATCTGCGCCCAGGAGAGCTTAGGAAAAGCATCAATGGCGCTTTCCGGCGATAAATTCACAACGCGAATATTATTAAGCGCGCAATAGGACTGTGCGGCATAAAAAGAATGGCGGATTTGTTCAAAATCACGATCGAGTCGCGTGCCTAACTTATCCCCTGCCGTTTCATAAAAACGCGGCTGTTCAAAATTATTCATATCCAGCCCGGCAATATATATTTCGCGATACCCCAACGCACAAGCAATTTGTAACGCTGGATAGACCACCGTGCCGTAATCAAACAGCGCCCGGTCAATGTTATCGGAGAAACCTGCGCCATCTAACCAGTGATAATGTTCATCATTAACAATGACATTCTCTTTTGCGCCGAGGAATTTGTAAATACAGGCACCGGACACAGCTTCAAAGATCTTGAATCGGCAGCGGATATGCCGCCACTCAATGTTAGTGAAAATGGTTTCCAGCGTTGTATAAGGGCAAAAGACCGTGAGATCCTCTTGCGAGACCAGCGCTTTGACAAGCGACAGACGGCCTCGGACGAAGTTTCTGTCCGTGATGGCATACCATTTAAAATCAATATGTTCCATCGAAAAGGCACCGTTAACCCCAAAGTAATCAAAGGACGTATTGAAGAAACGCGTCTCGATGTGATTGACGGATGGCCCCGTTGCCATAATAAGCAGCGGTTTGTTTCTTGTTTGTTTGTGGACAGCCGGCATGTTTATTTCTCTATGTTTAAAAAAAACATTTTCGATGCCGCCTGATGCATTTCTCACCACTCTAAAAAAAGGCCAGAGATTTTTATTGTGCTGATACTGCCGAGGGTGAGTGGTGCGATACAGCGTTTTATAAAACCATTTTGACAAGTTATCAACTGCCATCATATTATTTATTCCATAAATAAATGCCGGCAATACGCCGCACGCACGTCATTATAGTTTACCGCGTTCAATAAAAACCCACACGCTATCTACTTTCCAGAAAAGTAAAAA
>NZ_JANEWH010000135.1:0-11735 GCF_028069715.1 Kluyvera sp. Awk 3
ACATCATTATCCCATCCCATTGCATCTAAAATAATCTTTGCTAATTCCCTCATTTTATTCCACTCATCACTATGACAGAGAGCATCATCATTCCAGTACTGAACATTTTCTGATCCACTAATTGATAGCATATAATCATCCAACACCTTGATAGATGATTTCTGCTCATCACTTAACAGATCATTATTGATATCTTCGAGCGCAAGCTCCCATTCCAATGCAAGCTCATCAGCCACATTTACAAAATCAGGAAATAAACTTTTCTGCACTGTGCTAGATTGTGCAAAAGCTCGTGTGACCCATTCAATTCTTTCCATAAATCTACTCTCTAGGTTTATTAATAATAGTGGCCTTCTCCCCTTGAGTAGGCTTATATGTAACGGGATCAACAACTTTCATTGTTCCCTGTGTAGTAGTTGAAACTTTGTAATAGCTACCACCATGACGCCCGCCCCCCGGATGATACTGAATTTGGCTAATTTCTGGATGTCCTTTAACTTCAATGATAATAGCTTGTCCTGAACCTCTGGTTGATTGCCGAACATTAACTTGATAACCAGCGGCTTGAAAGTCCTTAATTATATCATCCGCAGAACGCCCCCAAATAGATTGAGGTGTTTTAGTAAAGTCAGTTGCAATATTTACTGGCTTTACAACCACACTTGGTATATTCCCTGTATTTCCCTTAACAATATCATCAATAGTCGACGAACCAGACTTACCCGTAGCCGCTGTTCCCTGAGAGGCTTTTCCGTTTCCTGATGACGGTTTATCTAACGTAAACGCCACAATCACCGACGCAAGAACCGCTTTGCTCAGGTTGTTTTTGTGCAGATCTGTATTATTCGCTACCGGCTCCAGTTCAGAGATTGAATAAGCAACCAGTTGCTGGCATTGAGAATTACAATCAGGTGAAGCTTGTAGTACTTTCAGTTTCTCCAGTTCTGCTTTCTGCTCGTTAACCGGAATAGCTGTAGCAAGGGCTTGTTTTTGCTTATCTGCGTCCAGCTTTTTCAAATCAGACAGAAGCTGTTCTCTCTCGGCCTCAGTCTTCGCATTTGCGTACTTTTCGGTGAAGGTCGTGATGTCCTTATCGCCCAAAAAGTTATTCTCAACCGCATTCTTCCCGGCACTCGCCCCCGTTGCCGCCTCCGATGTACTGTCTCCGGCAATCCCACCTGCAATTCCAGCCGATACACTCGCCAGTGAGCTGATGGTCTGCTTTTGCAACTCCGTCAGGTCTGACATTTTCACGCCAGGGTAATAAATATCCGCAATAGCGCGTGCAACCAGCTCGCCTGTTGCAGCGCCCACAGCGCCTGATGCCGCGCTGTTACCCTGCAAAGCAGCAACCACACCGCCCAGAACGGCGTGCGCCACGGCGTTGACTGCTGGATTACTCTCCGTCGTTTCCTTCACCAGACGCGCCAGTTCCGGGGCGGATGCGCCAGCCAGAGCACCGGTCAGGTTACCGCTACCGGCCAGCGCTGTCAGCGCCGCTGTCGCTGCCTGGATACCCCTCTGCATCGTGCCACCGGTTCCCATACCCGTCGCGGCAAACGCTTCATTGTAGTAGTTCTGGTAAAGCTGATTACTGATATCTTCTGCTGTGGCTGTTTTATCCGGATTTTCTTTTTGCCATTGCGCTCTCGCTGCATCGAATTCTGTAGATTCAGCCGTGCTCATGCGATCTTTGGCGTTTTTAATCGCATTCAGCTCACCTTGCGTTCTCGCGATATCCGCCGCCTGGCCGCCAATTTCACTGATAAGCCCGATAGCCTGCAGACGGTTCTGTTCTTTCTCCTTGTCAAAAATCGGGCTGATACTGTCATTGGCATGTTCCGTATCACGGCTCAGGTTCGCCACGTCCTGCTGCTGATTTTTCTTGTCGCGGATGGTGATGGTACCGTCAGCTACCGACGCCTGGGTGGTACCTTCTGCATGCCCGTTTTTGCCCGCCGCAGAAATCATCCCGCCCGGCATGTTGCCCTTGAACTGGTCACCGCCAAATTCACCGCCACCGCTCAGGTTGATGCCCGAGTGCTGGGTTTTGAAATCCGCTTGATTGTGGATATCGCTGAAGCCCAGGGTCCCGGTATCCAGACTGTTTTTATCTGCCGTGGCAGTGGAAGCAATAACCGCACCATCAAGCTGAGTATGGTTGCCGACGGTGATATCGAAGCCGCCATCACCAGCAAAGATCCCGGTTTGTTCTGCGACTGAGTCAAAGCGGCTCTTCATCTTGTCGCGGGAGGCGGTGATGTAACCGGAGCCTGTCATGCTGCCGAAGGTGAAGCTGCCGCCCGCCGCCATACTGTTCTGCTTGCTGTCGTATTTGTTGCTGTCCTGCTGACTGCTCATCAGCAGGTCATGACCCACATCAGCCACGATTTTATTGCCGTTGACCTGCGCTCCATTGAGCACGGTGTCATTTCCGCTCTTAATGGTGACGGTCTTGCCGCTGTCTACCGTTGTTTCAGTCCAGTCAGTGCCGTTGCCTTTATCTTTACCGTTGGCGGCGTTGACGTTGGCGAAGACGCTGATACCGGCGCCTTTACCTGCACCAAGACTCACGCCGATACCACCGCCGCTGCTGCTGTTCTTGCTGCTGGATTGCTGAGTGTTGGCAGCACCGCTGAGAATGATATCGTTCTTCGCGTCCAGCAGAGTGTCCCCGCCCGCTTTGAGTTGGCTGCCGGCAATCACGATATCGCCGTTGTTCGGGCCTTTGCCTTTTCCTGTCGCGGTGATGGAAAGGTTGTTCCCCGCGTTCAGGGTACTGCCCGCCACGGCATCGCTCTCAGTGTGCTGCTGCGATTTGGATTTCTGCGTCGTCAGCGAGAGGCTTGCCCCCATCGCATTTGGGTCGCCGGTGGTGGATGCGATGGCGGCAGCCTGACCCGCCTGGGCACCCGAGAGGGCCGTTTTGGTGGCTTGCAGCGCTTTCAGACGATCGTCACTGGTCTCTTTTGTGTCCTGAGCATTCGTGACCGCGTTATTGATCGCGCTGCCGACAGTACCGGAGAGCGCTACGGTCAGTCCGCTGCTCTTCTGCTCGAAGATTTCATCGCGGGTACGTTTGTCATGCCCCGGTTCGATGATGACGCTGTTGCCGACGAGGTTTAAATTCTGCCCGGCGATAAGGTCCGCGCCGCCGACGTGAAGCTGGTTCCCGGCAGAAATCGCCACGCTACCGCCCGTCGAGCCCACGGTGCTGAAGCTCTGGCTTTGGGTGGTTCCTTTTTCACGTAAGTCATGGGTGTTTTTGCTGCTGCCAATGGTGAAACCAAGGCCACCTGTACCCATCAGACCGCTTTTTTTGGTCTCTTTATAGCGCCAGGAGGTGTCGGTGTTGGTGGCCGCAATAATCTCCACATTGTTGCCGGCACTCAGATTCACCGCATCGTCTGCCACCGCAGAAGAGCCTTTCATCAGCAGATTGTTGCCGGCCTGAACGGTGACGTTATCGCCGGAGAGCAACGTGCCCGACTCACGAGTCGCACGGTCTTCTTCAATAGTATGGGTTGTCTTCTTGCTGAGGAAACCCTTTTTGGTCTTCGTCTGCTCTTTGTAGTGATAGTCGCTTTCCGTCGCCGTGGTCAGCTTCACGTCGCGGCCAGCTGCTACGTCGATATCTCCGCTGGCAATCACCTGCGCGGCTTGGCTGTTTACGTCGCGCCCAGCGATAATTGTGGTGTTACCTCCGCTGGCAATTTCCGTGCCCTGCTGGCGAATGGACTCATCAATGACGGTTTTCTTTTTTTCTCGCGTGCTGCTGCCTTTGACAGTGGCTTCCGCCAGCAGATTAACGTCACGCCCGGCCTGGATACCAACATTCTCTTCCGCCACAATGCCTGCCGCCTGGCTGGTGAAGTCCCGCCCGGCTACCAGCGTCACGTTATCGCCCGCGGAAACGGTGGTTCTGTCTGCACTGTGCTGATGGCTTTCGCTACCGCCGGTGCGTGTGGTCCGCCCAGTATCTGCCGCGTTCAGGTTCAGGTCGTTGCCTGCCACCAGTTGCGCGGTTTTGCCTGCATCAATGGCGCTTGCCGTGACATTAAGGTCGTTCCCCGCCTGCATGATGGCGTTTCCGCCCGCGATGACGCTGCTGCCCTGATTAGAGCTGGATGATGACGCCGTGTCTTTCTGCCACCTGAATCCAGACTGACGGTTGCTTTCTTTAATCTGGTTAGCGGCAATATTGATGTTATTGCCCGCATCCATGACCAGATTATCAGCCGAGCTGACGTTCGCCCCGGTAATGTTGATGTTGTTTGCCGCCAACATATAGAGGCTGTCACTGGCGCTGATGGAGGCGGTTTGCCCGACGTCAGTGCCGCTGACGCGCACACTACCGCTTCGGCTGTCACCGCCCACGCTCCACTGCTGCGTTTGGGTGATGTTGTTGATGTTGCCGCCGGCACTTTCCAGCTGTACGGTTTTACCGGACATCGCCGAGCCGATGTTGTTGATATCGCCCAGCGCGCTCAAGTCAAGCGCGCCGCCAGCCTTGAACAGCCCGGCGTTGAGGTTGCTGATACTGTTACTGCTGTCAATAGACAGACCGTTTTGAGCGGTCAATGCACTCCCGCTGTTGCTTACGCTGCCGCTCGCAATCTGCACATTATTTCCGGCAATCACACTGCCGTTATGCACGTCGGTGTCTTTTGGCGACAGATATACCTTCGGTATCATCACCGTCTGACCGTTGATTGTGGCAGCTTCATACCAGAGAATACTGTGGTCTAGTGCGGCTATCTGGTCGGCGCTGAGTGCCACGCCAAACGTTAGACCAAGTGACGTCTGCGCCTCTGCTGCGCTATCCATCAGGTAGCGCATCTGGTCGAGATCGGAACCTAGCCCGTTGATATAGCGCTGCCCGGTCTGATTCAGCACATAATTTGACACATACCGGGTATCAAACGCCGCATCACCGAGAAAGCGGTAGTCGTTTTCAAAGTTAAGGTGCAGCCTGTCCAGCATATAAGGAGAGCCGAGGAACTGGCTGACGTTCGTATACTGGCTACCCATTTCGCGCGGGGCTGCGCCCGGGTTCATACCGAGCAGCTTATACAGCTCGCCAAACAGCGAAGGCTCTAGCTGACCCAGGCCATCGAGTTTCGGGTTAACGGTAATTAGATACGGGCTGTCCGGGTCGGTCGAGGGGACAAAATATCCGTTCTTGCCGGAGGGCAGGGGATAGTTACCGTCCATACCGCCAGGCGCAAGGGCCGTGCCTCCACCAATAGACTGACCGTCACCGGCGCTCTGCCAGTCAGGTGTGGTAATAGTGAACGAACCAGCATCGTTGAGAGACTGCTGATTTACACCACTGCCAATACTTTGCGCCGAAGGTGTATTCAGGCTCGGATTGATAATGGTGTTGATAATTTTTCCTGCGCTGGTCGTACTGTTGGTATTACTGATGTTGTTGCTAAAATTCGCTGAGACATTGCCACCAGCCTGAATGACAGCGCGGTAAATCTCTCCCGGCGCGGTACTGGTTGTCCTGCCCTGCAGGGTAAAGCTAAACGAATCGCCGCTGCTGGAAGACGTATTCTGATAAATCCAGGATTCGGTCTCTGTCCCTGCCTGCCATGAAGTGTTGGCCAAGGTATCGCCTGTCAGGATGATATTGTTGCTGGCGAGGATCACACTGGCATTGTTATCGAGCTGATTGGCACTGGCCTTCAGATTGCCACCTGAACGTATGCCACTCACGCCTCCGCTGGCAGAAATGCGGGTTTCTGTCTGGCGGAGAGTGAAATACTGCGTGGCAAATTCAGGCTTCATGTAATAGCTGGTCTCAGCAGGCACTATGACGCAGTGTGTATTCGCCGAGCCGGTACATCTCTCCCATTCAGGAATGGTCAACGAGTAGTAACTGCCTGCCGGAAGCTGATTAAAGGCGATACGGATCGTTGCGTTACCCAGCCCGCTAATCTGTGAGGGATTGGTCGTCGTGGAGGTGGTACTCTTCAGTCCGTCGCGCTGATTAAGCAAATGCCCGGTCTTAATGGTGATATCGCCATGTGTGGTTTCGATATTCCCGGAGGTATTGATGACCTCTGCATTTGCCGTACCACTGGCATCCTTCTGCATCACCAGGCTATTACCCGCCAGCATATCGCCACGCAGGTTCTGAATACTGTTGGCGAATAGCGATAGATTGTTGCCCGCATAAAGCAGTGCGGTATTGATAAGCGAACCCGCAGCCGTCAGCACCATATTGCCAGCGGTACCGGTGAATCCGTCGAGCGTGATATTGCCCCGACTGGTCAGGCTAACGTCCCCACCAGCCTGCAGGCTGCCATTGCCATTCATCGCAATCTGGCTGGCGCTCAATGCCGTGGAGCCACTTCCTGCGGTCAGTTGACCGCTGTTAGTCAGCTTGCCCGTAGCGTTCAGCGTGATGCCGTTGCCCTGTAATGTCGCGCCGCTGTTGATATCACCCTGGCTGCTGATAACCAACTGCTTGTTCGCGGCAATCACGCCCTGCACGTTGGAACTGTTTGCGAGCGTCAGCGTCAGGTTACCGAGCGCCACCAACTGACCTGCGCCGCTGAGCGACACCATTTCAGCGAGCATATCTCCGCCGCTGAACACCTTCCCACCTGCATTGTTGAGGGTATTTCCCTTCAGCGTCAGCCCCTGATTGCCCAGCAGCTTGCCGCTGTTGGTCACGGTCTGCATGTTGACGTTCAGTTGTGCGGCCTGGAAAGTGCCACCATTGCTCAGGCTGTTACCGGTCAGCGTGGCCTGGTTTGCTGCCACCACGGTACCGTTACTGGCAAGCTTCGCCACGTTCAGCACAAGGTCTGTGGCCTGTAGCCAGCCGCTGCCGCTGTAGTCTGCCGTGGAGAACGTCAGGTCGCTGCCAGAGAGCATTTTACCGCCATTGCGGGCCTGCGTGACTGCGCTGAGCGTGGTGTTGCCGTTACCCTGAATCGTGCCGTCGTTGGTCAGTACCGGCGCCGTGAGGGTCAGCGCATTCTGGCTGAGCAGCACGCCGCTTGCCTGGTTGGTCAGCATATCCAGCAGAGAGAGCGTCAGACCGTTGTCACCCTGCACGCGTCCACTGTTGGTCAGCGAGCTGGCACTAATTTGGCTATCCGCCCCCTGAAGCTGTCCGCTGTTATTGATGTCTGCCGCTTTGACGTTCAGCAAACCGCCGGTCAGCATTTTTCCCTGCTGCTGCAGGGTACCGCTGAGCGCAACCTTAAGGCCGTTGACGCCGCTGATTTCGCCGCCATTGCTGAGTGAGTCACCGTTTATCTCCAGCGTACTGGCGCTAATCAGCCCCTCATTGTTTAGCGTTTTGCCGATCAAACGCGCATCGCCCAACGCGGTGAGTTTGCTGCCAGTGACGGCGTTGAGGTCGCCGCTCAGGGTTAGCGCTAAATCCAGCGCACTTTGAATGGCACCGCTGTTATTCAGGCTGCTGCCGTCTAAGGTGAGGGTTTGTCCCTGAAGCCGGCCGCTATTGGTGATGTCTCCGGCACTCAGCGTCAGTAATTTCTGGCTCAGCAGATCACCGCTGTTATTCAGCTCGGTCGCACTGTTCAGGGTCAGGCCATTCAGACCCGTGACCGTTCCTTTGTTGTCGATGCTGTTATGACGAAGTGAAAGGGTGTCGCCCTGAAGCGTGCCGTCACTGGTGAACTCTGTGCCAGCGAGCGACATTTCGCCTGCCGAGAGGAGACTGCCGTGGTTGGTCAGCACGGGCACGTTCAGCCCGAAGTTGCCCTGGCTCATCAGCTCGCCGGTGTTGAGCAGCGAGTCACCCAGCGTGGCATCGAGATTGCCGGTTGCCAGCACGGAGCCGCTGTTCATCCAGCCGTCCATCTGAACAGCGAGGTTCTGCCCCTGCGTGGTTCCCGCGGTATTCAGCATTTTACCGCCGAGAGTTAAATCTCCCGCCGTCAACCAGCGCCCGTTACGCTCCTGTGAGAGCGAATCACCGACAAGCGTCAGCGCGTCAGCGCCCTGCAACAGGCCATCGCCATTCAGCGTGGTTGCGTTGACGTTTAGCGTCCCGGCGATGATTTTGCCGGGGTTGCTGATCGAACCCGAACGTAGCGTCAGATCGCGGTCGCTGGTGATAAGCCCGCTGTTGCGGATGTCCGGAATAGCCAGAGTCAGATTCGCGGCGCTATAGAGCGTACCGTTCTGCTGGTTGTCCAACTGTTGTGTGTCAATCAGCAGTGCGTTGTCGGCTTGCATCAGACCGCGGTTAGTGAGCGTCTGCGCCTGCGTATCGAGAGTGGAAGCCAGCAGAACACCGCTATTGGTCAGTTCTGGTGCGCTAAAGCTGAGCGATACCGCACTGCTTTTGCCACTGTGGCTGAGTTTTTCGCGGGCGTTCACCGTCATGGCTTTTTGTGCCGCCTGCGTACCCGCAAGTGTTGCTTCCCGGGCACTGAGGTTGAGATTATTGCCGCTCTGTAATTGTGCGCTCGCCGTTGTGGTGAGGTTGTCGCTCTGAAGAAGAAGATCGCCGTCCGCGCTGATTTGCCCTTCCAGCGTCGCCGTGGTGGTATTGAGCGCTATGGCTGCATTGCTGTGAGTCACCGAATTTATGCCGGAGGTCAGGGTTTGCGCATTCACCGTCAGCCCTTTTCCTCCGGACAACACGCCGTCCTGGGTCACATTCTGCGCCTTTAGCGCCAGTATACTGTCGCTCACCAGAGCGCCCGTGTTGTTGAGCGTTGAGCTGTTTACATTCAGGGAATCCCCCTGAATGGAACCGTTGTTTGTCAGCGTGTTGCCACTCACCTCCGTGTGGCCTTTTGCCAGCAGTTTTCCTTCCTGCATCAGCGTGGAGGCGCTGGCGGTCAGGTTTTGCCCGGCGGTCATCCCCCCATTGTTGCTGAGCGTGTCGGCGGCTTTTGCTGTAATATCCCGCGCAACATTAATCTGGCTTGCTGAATCCTGGCTGATGTTTTTTGCCGTTAGCGTCGCATCCCGCCCGGCGGTCAGCTTTTCGTTCGCGTGAGTAAGAGTGCCACTGGCGTTTAGCACCAGGTCACCGTCGCTGGTCAGTGAGCCATTGCTAAGCGTGATATCGCCCTGGCTGTTCAGCGTCATACTGCCACCCGCTTTATTGTCGCCGGTCAGTGCAATACTCTGAGCTCTGGCGTCAATAGCGCCGCTGGCAAGGCTGTTATGCACGGTGAGCTTGCCGTTGGCGTCGAGCGTGATGTCGCCCTGACGCGCATTCAGGTTACCCAGATTGACACCCACACCTTTTTCGCTGGACACCAGATGAATGCGGTTGGCATACATCCCGCCCAGAGCACTGGTATCCACTGCCACTGTGGGGGCGCTATCTTCACCCTGTTGTGCCTGCAGACTGCCATCGGCATTCACCCGGTTAGCCCCGGTGATAACATTCAAATCTTTCGCATGAATTGCGGCGTTGACCTCGGTTGCCCGCGAGATGATCGACAATGCATCACTATTGCTGGCGTCGATCCCCTGGCCTTCGATGGTGATGCTGCCTTTTTTCACGTCCAGTGCCAGCAGATTACCGTTGGCATCAAAGACCGGTTTACCGGTGGTCAGCGTGGCCTGTGGTGTATTGATGAAGCCGCAGCCGTTACAGGTAATACCATAAGGATTCGCCACCATGACGTTTGCTGCTTTACCCGCCACTTCGGTGTAACCCTGTAGCTGTGAACGGTTGCCGCCGGTCACTTCGTTGATAATCCCTCTGGCTTCACGACCTGCTTTCAGATTCGGGTTGGCATTAATCAGGCCACCGAGTTGCGTCTGAATAAGTTTGTCGGCGCTATTGTTGAGGATGAGCCCCTCTTTACCAACGTTGTAATCCTGATACTGGTTGTGAGAAATACCGCTGCCGTTAGGTGTGGCAATATTCACTATCGGGACGCCGTTCGCTGCACTATCACTTGATGTGCTGCCGGTGGGTGTTAGTTCGGCGGCAACGGCGGGCAATAACGGCTGCCCGGCAATCAGCGCACTAATCAGATAACTCAGCAGGCGATGTGTTAAGCGAACAGGAGTCTGAGTCATGAGTCATGTATCCTTTAGAAGGCGACGGCAACGCGGTAGTAAATGTTGACATGATCCGGGCCAAGCCAGTCCGGATACGCAAGAGGCATTCCAACAGTCAATGACGTTGAAACCCAGCGGTTAGCGGTACTTAACCCAGCGGCGGCACCCCATAATGTTCCGGCGGCATAAGCATCAAGTCTGTCAGAATGAAGCCATCCACCATCTACTGCCGCCAGTGCGCTGACCTGGCCGACTGCCGGCAGCGTGAACAGCGTATAATTTAGCTCGTTGCGCCAGTAAGCTCCGTTATCACCAGAGATGGTTTGCTCTTTAAAGCCCCGAACGGAGCTTTCGCCACCGATGGTCATGCGCTCGCTGCCGTATAATCTGTCTGGCGTCCACTGCCCGTAGACGCTGGCAAGCCACCATAAATCCCTGGCAATCGGGCGCTGGAAGCTGGCGTTAATACTCCATTTGCGGAACTCTGCTTTCGGTAAGTTGCCGTTTTTACTGCCGTCGCTTTCGGCACCCAGCCACGGCATGCCGCGGCTCAATGTCGGGTTGAAGGTGGCGATCCCGCCCAATATCTTTTGCGTATGGTTAAGGCCAAACAGCAAGCTGGTAAGTTTGCGGCTGCTGCTTTGCAGCAACACGTCGTCAAGATAGTTGTGGTTGATGCGATGGCTCAGACCCAGTGACACACCGGTTTTGATGTCACCATTACGGAACAGCACATGAGAAAGGTTAACGCGATGAACTTCGGTGTCCCCATTGGGGTTCCAGATAAAGCCGTTGTTATCAATGGTACTGTAATAGTTGTTCCAGCTGTAGCTGTAGTCGAACAGGCTATAGCCGTAGGGAATGCTGAAGCCAGTAGCAACGTTCTGCGCATCTTTTGAATTCGAAAAAGCGCTGCTGCGCCCACCGCTGACGAACCAGCTGTCGGCCAGTCCCAGCAGATTATGACCAATTAAAGAGCCGTTGACCTGGCCGACACCGGTACTCTTTTGTCCACTGTTGTCGAAACTGATCGCCCCTGAAACAGGACGTTCTGGAGTTGCCGACAGATGGACAATAGACCATCCCTGATTTTTGCCGGGCAGGATCTCAATCTGTACTGGTGTGATACGGGAACGGTTAACTTGTTCCATCCCTTGCTCGATATCACGCAAGTTAAGAATCTTGCCTTCCAGTCCGGGGAAGGCCATTTCAATCTCACGCTCAGGTGCATTATCCATGCGTATCTTTTCAAGCTTCCCTTCGAGTATGGAAAGGTGTAAGTCGCCGGAGCGTAAATTCTGCTCAGTCAGAAAAGCCCGGCTGGTGATATAACCACGGCTGATATACCAGTCTGATACCGCGCTGGTGACTTGGTTAATCCGGGTGATATCGAGGCACTGTCCCTGCCAGGAGGAAAGTAATTTCTGTCGTTGCCGCTGATCAATTATTGTCGCACCATTCAACACAATGCGATTGATTGTAAAACATGGACCAGATGACGTTGCTGATGGCCTGGGAAGGGGTGGGCTAATGATGGGAATATTACGTTCCAGCGCCTCACGCTGCTGCTGGTTCTGACGTAATAATTGCTGTTGCTGTTGTTCAATGCTGTCACGATCTGTTGGCAAAAGAGGCGCCGCGAAAATGGACTGACTAAGTGCTAGTAATCCCAAAATTGGATAAAAGGCTTTCATCCGTGTCCTTGGTCACTTATTGAT
>NZ_JANEWH010000136.1:0-11673 GCF_028069715.1 Kluyvera sp. Awk 3
ATATTATTCCCGACGGTTATTAATATTGATTTTTTAATCACTCCACAAACGTAAGACAAAAAAAAACCGGAGGCCCAGACCTCCGGTTTTGCAACCATCGTTTTTAAATTCAGTTATGCAACATCTTCGTACTGCGGAACCGGGTTGCGGAAGCTTTTGGTCACACAGGCCAGGTAGATCAGACCGATACCGGCCCAGATCAGGCCCAGAACCATAGAGCTCTCTTCCAGGTTCACCCACAGTGCGCCAACGGTCAGCGCGCCACAGATTGGCAGGAACAGGTACTGGAAGTGATCTTTCAGCGTCTTATTACGCTTCTCACGGATCCAGAACTGAGAGATAACGGACAGGTTCACGAAGGTGAACGCCACCAGCGCACCAAAGTTAATCAGCGCCGTTGCCATCACCAGGTCGAAGTTAATCGCCAGCAGCGCAATCGCGCCAACCAGGATGATGTTCATCGCCGGGGTACGCCAGGTTGGATGCACATAGCCGAAGAAGCTTTTCGGGAACACGCCATCACGACCCATCACGTACATCAGACGCGCCACACCCGCATGCGCCGCCATACCGGAAGCCAGCACGGTAATGGTGGAGAAGATCAGCGCGCCAACCTGGAAGGCTTTACCCGCCACGTACAGCATGATTTCAGGCTGTGAGGCGTCCGGATCTTTGAAGCGAGAGATATCCGGGAAGTAGAGCTGCAGGAAATAGGTGGAGAAGATAAAGATCAGGCCACCAATCAGCGCCGTCAGGAAGATTGCACGCGGAATCACACGCTCAGCGTCTTTGGTTTCTTCAGACAGGTTGCTGATACCGTCAAAGCCGGTAAAGGAGAAGCACAGAATCGTGGCCCCGGTAATCATAGGGATCACGTGCGCATCACCCGACCAGAACGGACGGTTGCTTGCCAGCGTACCGGCACCTTCGCCGTGCGCCACGCCATAAATCACCATACCCAGGATCACGGCAATCAGTACCACCTGGAACACCACGATCACGGTGTTAAAGTTGGCGACAGATTTGATGCTGCGCAGGTTAAAGGCGGTCATAAAGGCAACCAGTGCAATCACGAATACCCATGACGGTATCGACGGCACCAGCGCTTCGAAATAGATTTTTGCCAGCAGAATGTTGATCATCGGCGCGAACAGATAATCGAGCAGCGAAGACCAACCCACCATAAAGCCAACGGTCGGGCTGATGGATTTCTGGGCATAAGTGTAGGCAGAGCCCGCCGAAGGATAACGGCGCACCAGCTTACCGTAGCTCAGCGCGGTGAACAGAATCGCCACCAGAGCGAAGGCATAAGCTGTTGGCACGTGACCATCGGTCATGCCAGATACGATACCGAACGTATCAAACAGCGTCATCGGCTGCATATAGGCCAGGCCCATCATAACAACCGGAATAAGCGTAAGCGTTTTACGTAATTCCACGCGAGAGGTGTTTGGAGTAACGTTATGCGACACGGTCAGTCTCCATTACGGCGATGGCCGGCGCAAAATTGAAAAATTGCCCCATTTTTTTTCTGTTTCCTCAGCGACAACGACTGTCGTTTTTTAAGTAAGTATCTATCCGGTACGAAGCCCGGCCTCTTTAATTTGATGGTTGTTTTGATGTAAAAAAAATAACCGACGCGGCAAGCACGTCGGTTAATCTCAATTTTTTACATTCGACATATTTTGCCCCAAACGGTAGCAAAAAGACAAGCCGCTGAGAGCATAATCAGCACGTCTTCTCGTCTAAACGACTGATAATTCAGCAACTCCCGAATCATAAATCTCATCAATAGCACTATTTGCTAAAACAGAGGCGATTATTCCATCGGCATACGTAACGGGTCAGGATACTGATACTCAAAGCCGAGCTCGCGGCAAATGAGATTACCGTCGATGATTTTGCCTTTTCCATTACCGCTGTCGCTAAAGCTCGGAACCGCTAACCCCAGCTCACGCGCCATTTGCGGATAGAAAATACCGCGAGCGGGATGCAACGGCGCACAAATGTTATAGATGTGTCCACCCTTCGGCGCCTGTAATAAAAGCGTAATAGCAGAGACAACATCTTCCAGATGGACGAGATTCACGCCGTGCTGCCCATCCGGCGCGGATTTGCCCGCGAAGAAACGTCCCGGATGCCGATCCGGCCCCACCAGCCCCGCCAGACGCAGAATATCCACCGACGTCCCCGGCAATTGATGAAGCCAGTCTTCCAGCTCTTTTAATACTCTGCCGCTAGCGGTAACCGGTTCACGCGGTGTGCTCTCTTTTACCAGCCCTTCTTCTTTACCGTAGACCGAAGTGGAGCTGGTAAAGATAATGCGCGGAATCTGGTGTGCCAGCGCGGAGTCCACAATCTCCTGCACCGCCTGATGATAGAAATCTTCGCCCGGGCCGCTACGGCGCGCGGGGAGCGTAATGACCAGCGCGTCAACATTCATTAAGGCATCAAGGTCATCAGCCTCACAGACCAGCTGCGGATCGAGCCGCAACGGATAGCTATCAATCCCGCACATCCGTGCGGCTTCCACGCCATCCTCTGTCGTTTTACTGCCCGTTACCTGCCAGCCGCGCGCCATCAACGACAGCGCCAGCGGCATACCCAGCCACCCTAAACCGACAATTGCCACCTTCTTCATTGCGCTATCTCCTGGTTCATCCTGCACTCCTCTCATAAGGCTACGCCACAGCGAGAAAACTGACAATTTATAGTGGTAACATGAATTGATTTAATGAATGAAAAAAGCGCTTGCGCTCAACGACAAAAGTGGTTTAGGTTAAAAGACATCAAGTGAATAGTCATTCAACGAGAAATTTATGAGCCGCGTTCAATTTAAACACCACCATCATCACCATCATCCTGACTAGTCTTTCAGGCGATGTGTGCTGGGAGACATTCAGATCTTCCAGTGGTGCATGAACGCAAGAGAGCCCCCGGAAGATCATCTTCCGGGGGCTTTTTTTTGAACCAAATTCAGCAGGGTAATGAGGAATACAGAATGTTAGATAACAGCCGTTTACGCATAGCTATTCAGAAATCAGGCCGCCTGAGCGATGATTCACGCGAATTACTGGCCCGTTGTGGTATCAAAATCAATCTCCACACCCAGCGCCTGATCGCGATGGCGGAGAACATGCCGATCGATATCCTGCGCGTTCGCGATGACGATATTCCGGGGCTGATTATGGATGGCGTGGTCGATCTCGGCATTATCGGTGAAAACGTTCTGGAAGAAGAGCTGCTGAGCCGCCGCGCACAAGGCGAAGACCCGCGCTACTTTACCCTGCGTCGTCTGGACTTCGGCGGCTGCCGTCTGTCGCTGGCGACCCCGGCGGATGAAGCCTGGAACGGCCCGGCTGCGCTCGACGGCAAACGTATTGCCACCTCTTACCCGCACCTGCTCAAACGTTATCTCGACCAGAAAGGCATCAGCTTTAAATCCTGCCTGCTGAACGGCTCTGTTGAAGTGGCCCCGCGTGCCGGTCTGGCCGACGCCATCTGCGACCTGGTATCAACCGGCGCGACGCTGGAAGCCAACGGCCTGCGTGAAGTAGAAGTGATGTTCCGCTCTAAAGCCTGCCTGATTCAACGCGACGGCGAGATGAGCGACGCCAAGCAGCAGTTGATTGACCGTCTGTTAACCCGTATTCAGGGCGTGATTCAGGCGCGCGAATCGAAATACATCATGATGCACGCGCCAACCGAACGCCTGGAAGAAGTGATTGCCCTGCTGCCTGGCGCCGAGCGCCCAACCATTCTGCCGCTGGCAGGCGACCAGCAGCGCGTGGCGATGCACATGGTCAGCAGCGAAACCCTGTTCTGGGAAACCATGGAAAAACTGAAGTCCCTGGGTGCCAGCTCGATTCTGGTACTGCCGATTGAGAAGATGATGGAGTAAGCGCCATGAGCTTCAATACCCTGATTGACTGGAACCGCTGTAGCCCCGAAGAACAACAGGCGCTGTTAATGCGCCCGGCCATTTCCGCTTCCGACAGCATCACCCGTACGGTGGCCGAAATTCTGGAAAACGTTAAAAATAACGGCGATAAAGCGCTGCGTGAATACAGCGCGAAGTTTGATAAAACCGAGGTTGGCGCGCTGCGCGTGACTGAGGAAGAAATTCAGCAGGCCGCAGGCCGTCTGAGCGACGAACTGAAGCAGGCGATGCAGGCTGCGGTGCGCAACATCGATACCTTCCACACCGCGCAGATTCTGCCGCCGGTGGATATCGAAACTCAACCGGGCGTACGCTGCCAGCAGGTCACCCGCCCGATCGCCTCCGTGGGGCTTTATATTCCGGGTGGTTCAGCGCCGCTGTTCTCCACCGTATTAATGCTGGCCACCCCGGCACGCATCGCCGGCTGTAAAAAAGTGGTGCTGTGCTCGCCGCCGCCGATTGCCGATGAGATTCTGTATGCGGCGCAGCTGTGCGGCGTCAAAGAGGTATTTAACGTCGGCGGCGCGCAGGCCATTGCCGCGCTGGCGCTGGGCACCGAGTCTATTCCGAAGGTGGATAAAATCTTCGGGCCAGGCAATGCGTACGTCACAGAAGCGAAACGCCAGGTCAGCCAGCGTCTCGACGGCGCGGCCATCGACATGCCAGCAGGCCCGTCTGAAGTACTGGTCATCGCCGATAGCGGCGCCACGCCGGACTTTGTCGCCTCCGACCTGCTCTCTCAGGCCGAGCACGGCCCGGACTCACAGGTGATTCTGCTGACGCCAGACGCGAAACTTGCCGAAGGCGTGGCCGAGGCCGTAGAACGCCAGCTTGCCGAGCTGTCCCGCGCCGATACCGCGCGTCAGGCCCTCTCTGCCAGCCGCCTGATTGTGGCCAACGATCTGGCGCAGTGCGTGGCGATCTCCAACGCCTACGGCCCGGAACACCTGATTATTCAGACCCGCAACGCGCGTGAACTGGTTGATGAGATCACCAGCGCCGGTTCGGTATTCCTCGGCGACTGGTCGCCGGAATCGGCTGGCGACTACGCCTCCGGCACCAACCACGTGCTGCCGACCTACGGTTACACATCCACCTGTTCCAGCCTGGGACTGGCGGATTTCCAGAAACGGATGACCGTTCAGGAATTATCCCGTGACGGGTTCTCGGCCATTGCCGCCACCATTGAAACGCTGGCCGCCGCCGAGCTGCTGACCGCCCACAAAAATGCCGTTACCCTGCGCGTGAACGCCCTGAAGGAGCAAGCATGAGCATTGAACAGTTAGCCCGCGACAACGTTCGCGCCCTGACCCCGTATCAGTCGGCGCGCCGCCTTGGCGGTAAAGGCGACGTCTGGCTGAACGCCAACGAATATCCGACGGCGGTGCCGTTCGAACTCAGCCAGCAAACGCTGAACCGCTACCCGGAATGCCAGCCAAAAGCGGTGATTGAAAACTACGCTGCCTATGCGGGCGTGAAACCGGAACAGGTACTGGTTAGCCGCGGCGCGGATGAAGGCATTGAACTGCTGGTACGCGCGTTTTGCGAACCGGGCCGCGATGCGGTGCTGTTCTGCCCGCCGACCTACGGTATGTACAGCGTCAGCGCTGAGACCATCGGCGTCGAATGCCGCACCGTGCCGACCAAAGCCGACTGGCAGCTGGATCTGCCGGCGATTGCTGACAGTCTGGCCAACGTGAAAGTGGTTTACGTATGCAGCCCGAACAACCCAACCGGGCAGATTATCAACCCGCAGGATTTCCGTACGCTGCTGGAGATGACCCGTGACAAAGCGCTGGTTGTCGCCGATGAGGCCTATATTGAGTTCTGCCCGCAGGCCACGCTGGCCGGCTGGCTGGCCGAGTACCCGCATCTGGTAATTCTGCGCACGCTGTCCAAAGCCTTTGCGCTAGCGGGGCTGCGCTGCGGATTTACGCTGGCGAATGAAGAGGTGATCGCGCTATTAATGAAGGTGATTGCGCCGTACCCGCTCTCGACCCCGGTTGCCGATATTGCGGCCCAGGCGCTTAGCGCGCAGGGAATCGCCGCCATGCGCGAACGCGTCGCGCAAATCCTCAATGAACGTCAGTACCTGGTGGATGCGCTGCGCACCATCGACTGCGTCGAGCAGGTATTTGATTCCGAGACCAACTACGTACTGGCTCGTATTAAAGCCTCAAGCAGCGTATTTAAATCTTTATGGGATCAAGGCATTATCTTACGTGACCAGAATAAACAACCTTCTTTAAGCGGCTGTTTGCGCATCACTATCGGCACTCGTGCAGAGAGTCAGCGCGTGATTGACGCTTTGAAAGCGGAGACCGTATGACCCAGAAGTTTCTCTTTATCGATCGCGATGGCACCCTGATTTCCGAACCGCCGAGCGACTATCAGGTAGACCGTTTCGATAAACTGGCCTTCGAGCCGGACGCCATTCCCGAACTGCTGAAGCTGCAAAAAGCGGGTTTTAAGCTGGTGATGATCACCAACCAGGACGGGCTGGGCACCGACAGCTTCCCGCAGGCGGATTTCGACGGCCCGCACAACCTGATGATGCAGATCTTTACCTCGCAGGGCGTGGTGTTTGACGATGTGCTCATTTGCCCGCACCTGCCCGCCGACAACTGCGAATGCCGCAAGCCGAAAACGCAGATGGTCACCGCCTGGCTGGCGGATGGTGTGATGGACGCTGCCAACAGCTACGTGATTGGCGACCGCGCCACCGACGTCGAACTGGCCAACAATATGGGCATCACCGGCCTGCGCTACAACCGCGAAACGCTTAACTGGGCGGCGATTGGCGAGCAGTTGACCTGCCGCGACCGCTACGCCCACATTGAGCGCAACACCCGCGAAACGCAGATTGATGTCGAAGTGTGGCTGGATCGCGAAGGCGGCAGCAAAATTAACACCGGCGTTGGTTTCTTCGACCACATGCTGGACCAGATCGCCACCCACGGCGGTTTCCGTATGAACATTACGGTGAAAGGCGACCTCTATATTGACGATCACCACACGGTGGAAGATACCGGCCTGGCGCTGGGCGAAGCGCTGAAAGTCGCGCTGGGCGATAAGCGCGGCATTAACCGTTTCGGCTTCGTGCTGCCGATGGACGAATGCCTGGCCCGCTGTGCGCTGGATATTTCCGGCCGTCCGCACCTCGAATACAAAGCCGAGTTTACCTATCAGCGCGTAGGCGACCTGAGCACCGAGATGATCGAGCACTTCTTCCGCTCGCTCTCGTATGCCATGGGCGTCACCCTGCACCTGAAAACCAAAGGCAAAAACGATCACCACCGTGTGGAGAGCCTGTTTAAAGTCTTTGGCCGCACGCTGCGCCAGGCGATCCGCGTGGACGGCAATGCCCTTCCCTCCTCAAAAGGAGTGCTGTGATGAATGTGGTTGTCCTTGATACCGGCTGCGCCAACCTCAATTCGGTGAAAGCGGCGATTGCCCGTCACGGCTACGAGCCGGTGGTTAGTCGTGACCCGGATGTGGTGCTGCGCGCTGACAAACTGTTTCTGCCGGGCGTGGGCACCGCGCAGGCGGCGATGGTTCAGATTCACGAGCGCGACCTGGTCGAGCTGATTAAAGCCTGCACCCAGCCGGTGCTGGGCATCTGCCTCGGCATGCAGCTGCTGGGACGCCGCAGTGAAGAAACAAACGGCGTCGACCTGCTGGGAATTATTGACCAGGACGTGCCGAAAATGACCGACCACGGCTTACCGCTGCCACACATGGGCTGGAACCGCGTCTATCCGAAGGCGGGCGACCGTCTGTTCCGCGGCATTGAGGACGGCGCGTATTTTTACTTCGTTCACAGCTACGCGATGCCGGTCAATGAATACACCATCGCGCAATGCCACTACGGTGAAGCGTTTACCGCCGCAGTACAGAAAGATAACTTTTACGGCGTGCAGTTTCACCCCGAACGCTCCGGCGCTGCAGGCGCACAGCTGCTGAAAAACTTCCTGGAGATGTAATGATCATTCCGGCTTTAGATTTGATTAACGGCACCGTGGTCCGCCTGCATCAGGGTGATTACGGACAGCAGCGCGACTACGGCACCGATCCGCTTCCCCGTTTACAGGACTACGCGGCTCAGGGTGCCGAAGTGCTGCACCTGGTTGATTTAACCGGCGCGAAAGACCCGGCACAGCGCCAGATTCCGCTGCTGAAAACCCTGGTCGCCGGCGTGAACGTGCCGGTACAGGTTGGCGGCGGCGTGCGCACCGAAGATGACGTCGCGGCACTGCTGGACGCGGGTGTGGCGCGCGTGGTGGTCGGCTCAACGGCGGTGAAATCGCCGGAAGTGGTGAAAGGCTGGTTCCAGCGCTTTGGCGCTGAGCATCTGGTGCTAGCGCTGGACGTGCGCATCGATGATAACGGCGCCAAACAGGTGGCGGTGAGCGGCTGGCAGGAGAACTCTGGCGTCACGCTGGAAGAGCTGGTTGAGACCTATCTGCCCGTGGGGCTTCAGCACGTGCTGTGCACCGATATTTCCCGCGACGGCACGCTGGCAGGCTCCAACGTTTCGCTGTATGAAGAGGTCTGCGCCCGCTATCCGCAGGTGGCGTTCCAGTCCTCCGGCGGCATTGGCGATCTTAACGATATCGCCGCCCTATGCGGCACCGGCGTGCGCGGCGTGATTGTCGGCCGCGCGCTGCTGGAAGGTAAATTCAACGTAACGGAGGCCATCCAATGCTGGCAAAACGGATAATTCCTTGTCTTGATGTGCGTGATGGTCAGGTTGTTAAGGGCGTGCAGTTCCGCAATCACGAGATCATCGGCGATATCGTCCCGCTGGCCAAACGCTACGCTGACGAAGGCGCGGATGAACTGGTGTTCTACGATATCACCGCCTCCAGCGATGGCCGCGTGGTTGATAAAAGCTGGGTTTCCCGTGTTGCCGAAGTGATTGATATTCCGTTCTGCGTAGCGGGCGGCATTAAGTCCATTGACGATGCGGCGCGCATTCTCTCCTTCGGTGCCGATAAAATTTCCATCAACTCCCCGGCGTTAGCCGACCCGGAGCTGATCACCCGTCTGGCGGACCGCTTCGGCGTGCAGTGCATCGTGGTGGGTATTGATACCTGGTATGACGCTGACACCGGCAAATATCACGTCAATCAATACACCGGCGATGAAAGCCGCACCCGCGTGACCCAATGGGAAACGCTGGACTGGGTGCAGGAAGTGCAGAAACGCGGCGCGGGCGAGATCGTCCTCAATATGATGAACCAGGACGGCGTGCGTAACGGCTACGACCTGGAGCAGTTGAAAAAAGTGCGCGACGTTTGCCGCGTACCGCTGATCGCCTCTGGTGGTGCGGGGACCATGGAACACTTCCTCGAAGCGTTCCGTGATGCCGATGTTGACGGCGCGCTGGCAGCCTCGGTATTCCACAAACAGATTATTAATATTGGTGAACTAAAAGCGTACCTGGCAACGCAGGGCGTGGAGATTCGGGTATGTTAACTGAACAACTGGACTGGCAAAAAACCGACGGACTGATGCCCGCCGTTATCCAACACGCGGTATCCGGTGAAGTGCTGATGCTGGGCTATATGAACGAGGAAGCGCTGGCCAAAACGCAGGAAACGGGCAAAGTGACCTTTTTCTCGCGCACCAAACAGCGCCTGTGGACCAAGGGTGAAACCTCCGGCCACTTCCTCAATGTGGTAAGCATCGCACCAGACTGCGACAACGACACCCTATTGATCCTGGTCAATCCGATTGGCCCGACCTGCCATAAAGGCACCTCAAGCTGCTTCGGCGACACCAGCCACCAGTGGCTGTTCCTGTATCAGCTTGAGCAGCTGCTGGCCGAGCGTAAAAACGCTGACCCGGCAAGTTCGTACACCGCTAAGCTGTACGCCAGCGGCACCAAGCGTATCGCGCAGAAAGTGGGTGAAGAAGGCGTGGAAACCGCGCTGGCCGCCACGGTGCACGATAAGTTTGAGCTGAAGAATGAGGCGTCGGATTTGATGTATCACCTGCTGGTGCTATTGCAGGATCAGGAGCTGGATTTGACGGCGGTGATTGAGAATTTGCGGGAACGGCATAAGTAACGGATAAATTTAAGCCCGGCGATAACACCGGGCTTTATTATTGCTGCACGAACCTGTCAATCATTACCAAACAGATCGCGGGTATACACCTTCTCTTTCACATCAGCCAATTCTTCCGCCATCCGGTTAGAAATGATGACATCCGCTTCTTGCTTAAATGCATCCAAATCGCGTACAACGCGGGAATTAAAGAATTCATCTTCTTTCATCGCAGGTTCATACACAATCACTGGAATGCCTTTCGCTTTGATTCGTTTCATAATCCCTTGAATCGAAGATGCGCGGAAATTGTCGGATCCTGACTTCATGACGAGGCGATATACCCCAACCACTTTAGGTTTGCGACCCAGGATGGAATCGGCAATAAAATCCTTGCGGGTACGGTTAGCGTCAACAATCGCACCGACGATGTTATTTGGCACAGACGCATAATTTGCCAGCAGTTGTTTAGTATCTTTCGGGAGGCAATATCCACCATAACCAAAAGATGGATTGTTATAGTGATTACCGATGCGCGGGTCCAGGCACACACCTTCAATAATCTGGCGGGAGTTCAGGCCCAGGCTTTCCGCATAGCTATCCAGCTCGTTGAAATAAGCCACGCGCATCGCGAGGTAGGTGTTCGCAAATAGCTTGATAGCTTCGGCTTCGGTCGAGTCGGTGAACAGCGTCGGGATATCCTTCTTCACTGCCCCTTCCTGCAGCAGCGCGGCAAAACGCTCGGCGCGCTCAGAACGTTCGCCGATGACGATACGCGACGGATGCAGGTTGTCGTACAGCGCACGGCCTTCGCGCAGGAATTCCGGTGAGAAGAAAATATTGTCGATACCCAGTTTTTCTTTAATCGAATTGGTAAAGCCTACCGGAATGGTAGATTTGATAACCATCACCGCGTTGGGGTTGATTTCAACGACGTCACGGATAACAGACTCAACGCTGGACGTATTGAAATAGTTCGTTTTGGGATCGTAATCGGTCGGGGTGGCGATGATCACATAGTCTGCATCGCGATAAGCATCGCGTTTATCAGTGGTCGCACGGAAATTCAGCGGTTTGGTCGCCAGATACTCTTCGATCTCTTTGTCGACGATCGGCGACTGTTTCTGATTCAGCATGTCGACCTTGGCCTGAACGATATCCAGGGCCACCACTTCGTGGTGCTGGGCGATCAGAATGCCGTTCGACAGGCCGACGTAACCTGTTCCTGAGATAGTTATTTTCATCAATGATTGCTTCTATACGTTGATTTGTAATAACGATAAAATATTTATTAGCTGATAAGCTTAATATGTATACACTTTAAAAAAAAAACGTCAATGATACATTGAATTACATTTTGTTTTTAAGATTAAACTCATCAACACTTTGTAAAAAACACTGCAAAGTTACAAGTTTCAAGTTTAATGCCGTGTCCACTTCTTAAATAGAATAGAGAACATAAACCCTAAAAACATGCCTATCTGAATAACTGTACAAGCCACTGAAAAATGGAGATATCTGAAATCAGCAGCTGGGGCAATAAATACATGAGGCATTGCAAATGAAAAGACAAGAAGACCAAGAGTAATATTAAAATATCTTAAAGCACTTGGCAAAACTTTGGTTAAAAGGGTCAATAAAAATGCCATGGCCAAATAAACCCATGGGAAATATAAATAAGGG
>NZ_JANEWH010000137.1:0-11570 GCF_028069715.1 Kluyvera sp. Awk 3
ACATCTATGTGGATAAATGAAACATTTGAATGGTTTTCGTATCATATTCCTGTTGGATTATTCCTGTTTTTACAGCACAATGGGTCTGCCGACTGATTAATGAGGGTTAATCAGTAAGCAGTGGCATATATAAAGGCATATATATATAACAGAGGGTTAATAACATGAAAGTTAAAGTACTGTCCCTCCTGGTACCGGCTCTGCTGGTAGCGGGCGCAGCAAATGCGGCTGAAATTTATAACAAAGACGGCAACAAATTAGATCTGTACGGTAAAGTCGATGGTCTGCACTACTTCTCCAGCGACAATAGCGCTGACGGCGACCAATCCTACGTTCGTCTGGGCTTCAAAGGTGAAACTCAGGTTAACGACCAGCTGACCGGTTACGGCCAGTGGGAATACAACGTTCAGGCGAACAACACTGAAGGTTCTTCTGACCAGGCATGGACTCGTGTAGGCTTCGCAGGTATCCGCGTTGCTGACGCAGGTTCTTTCGACTACGGTCGTAACTACGGCGTTGTTTACGACGTAACTTCCTGGACTGACGTTCTGCCGGAATTCGGCGGCGACACCTACGGTTCTGACAACTTCATGCAATCCCGTGCTAACGGCGTTGCGACCTACCGTAACACCGACTTCTTCGGTCTGGTTGACGGCCTGAACTTTGCTCTGCAGTACCAGGGTAAAAACGGCAGCGTATCCGGCGAAGGCGCGACTGCTAACGGTCGTCAGGCTCTGAAACAGAACGGTGACGGCTTCGGCGGCTCCCTGACCTACGATCTGGGCGCAGGCTTCAGCATCGGTGGTGCGATCTCTTCTTCTAAACGTACTACCGACCAGAACAACAGCGTTTACGTTGTTCGTGATGAAAACACCGGCGTTCCGACTGGCGCAACCAGCAAAATCTACGGTAGCGGCGACCGCGCAGAAACCTACTCTGCTGGCCTGAAATACGATGCTAACAACATCTATCTGGCAACTCAGTACACCCAGACCTACAACGCAACTCGTTTCGGTGGTTCCCCGAACGCTGGCGTTTACGGTTTTGCTGACAAAGCTCAGAACTTCGAAGTGGTTGCACAGTACCAGTTCGACTTCGGTCTGCGTCCGTCCATCGCTTACCTGCAGTCTAAAGGTAAGAACATCGACAACGGTATCGTGAACTACGGTGACCAGGACCTGCTGAAATACATCGACCTGGGCGCGACTTACTACTTCAACAAAAACATGTCTACCTACGTTGATTACAAAATCAACCTGCTGGACAAAAACGACTTCACTCAGGCCGCTGGTATCTCTACCGATAACATCGTTGCACTGGGTATGGTTTACCAGTTCTAATACTGTTAAGACCATTGCAAAAGGGGCCTTTGGCCCCTTTTTTTGTGCCGAATTTCAGTAAATTAGTGTACTCTTGCGCCGATTGCAGGAGGGTAATAACGGATGGAAATGACTTTTTTACGAATGGCGCTGTTGAGCGTCGTGATTCTGCTGACGGGCTGTGATAACGCCAGCGCGCCGGCGACCCCCAAAGCCGCGGTAACCGTGCTGGAAGGGAAGACCATGGGCACCTTCTGGCGCGTGAGTGTGGTGGGTGTGGATAAGGCTCGGGCGGAAGAGCTCCGTACCAAAGTACAAACCCAACTTGATGGCGACGATCGTCTGCTGTCGACCTGGAAGAATGACTCGGCGCTGATGCGCTTCAACCACTCGCGGAGCACCACGCCGTGGCCGGTCAATGAAGCGATGGCGGATATCGTCACCGAGTCGTTGCGCATTGGGCGTAAAACCCAGGGGGCGATGGACATAACCGTTGGCCCGCTGGTGAACCTCTGGGGCTTTGGCCCGGACAAACAGCCGGTCAGTACGCCAACTCAGGCGCAGATTGACGCTGCGAAGGCGCGTACCGGGCTGGACAAGTTAACCGTTATCAACCGCGCGGACAGGCAGTATCTGCAAAAATCGATCCCCGATCTTTACGTCGATCTTTCTACCGTCGGTGAGGGCTATGCTGCCGATCATCTGGCGCGTCTGATGACTGAAGAAGGTATCTCTCGCTATCTGGTCTCCGTAGGGGGCGCGCTGGTGAGCCGCGGAATGAACGCCGACGGCCAGCCGTGGCGGGTAGCGATTCAGAAACCGACCGACCGGGAAAACGCGGTGCAGGCGATCGTGGATATTAACGGTCATGGCATCAGCACCTCGGGCAGCTACCGCAACTACTATGAACTCGACGGTAAACGCATTTCGCACGTGATCGACCCGCAAACCGGACGCCCGATAACGCACAAGCTGGTGTCGGTGACCGTCATTGCGCCGACCGCACTGGAAGCCGACGCCTGGGATACTGGCCTGATGGTACTGGGGACCGAAAAAGCCCAGCAGGTGGTGCGCGAGCAGGGGCTGGCAGTGTATATGATAATGAAAGAAGGCGACGGTTTTACCACCTGGATGTCGCCGCAGTTTCGCGCCTTCCTGGTCAACGGGAAAAATTAAAAAGCAAGATTGCGGGTTTTTTATTTCCTCCTTTCAGGCACTGTGGCAGTTACACTAGAAGGAGGAGCCTGTTATGACGATTGATACTCTACACACCGACGAGGCGCGCTGGCAGGCGGTTCTCGATCGCGATGCGAAAGCCGACGGTCAGTTTGTCTTTGCCGTGCTGACCACCGGCATTTTTTGCCGTCCTTCGTGCCGCGCGCGTCATGCGCTGCGTCAGAACGTCCGTTTTTTCAGCGATGCCAGCGCGGCGCTGGCGGGCGGTTTTCGTCCCTGCAAACGCTGTCAGCCGGATGCGCTCTCGCCTGAGCAGCAGAAAATTGCCAAAGTGGCCCACGCCTGTCGGCTGCTTGAGCAGGATAGCCCGGTCACGCTTGACGCGTTGGCGCAGGCGGTCGCCGTCAGCCCGTATCACTTCCATCGCATGTTTAAATCAATAACTGGCGTAACGCCAAAAGCCTGGCAACAGGCCTGGCGGGCAAACCGCCTGCGGGACGCGTTGAGCGAGGGTGAACCGGTGACGCAGGCGGTGCTGGCGGCGGGCTTTCCGTCGAGCAGCAGCTACTATCGCCACGCCGACGCGCTGCTAGGGATGACCGCGCGTACCCGCCGTCGGGGCGGCGAAGCGACGGAGATTCACTATACCGTCGGTAAGTGCTCGCTAGGGCGCTGCCTGGTGGCGCTCAGTGAGCGCGGCGTGTGCGCCGTATTGCTGGGGGACGATGAGGCTAGCCTGCTTAGCGAGCTACAACAGAGTTTTCCGGCGGCCAGGCTGCTGGTTGCCGGGGCGGAAGTCCGCGAGACAACTTCCGCTGTGATGGCGAGCCTCGAGTCGCGCGCGGCGGCGATGAGCTTACCGTTAGATATCCGCGGCACCGCGTTTCAGCAGCAGGTCTGGCAGGCGCTACGCGCCATTCCGTTCGGTGAAACCCGCAGCTACCAGCAGGTGGCAGAGGCTATTGGCAAGCCGAAAGCGGTGCGTGCGGTGGCCAGCGCCTGTGCGGCGAACCGGCTGGCGATACTGGTGCCCTGTCACCGGGTGGTGCGCGGCGATGGCAGCCTGTCGGGATACCGCTGGGGCGTGGCCCGTAAAGCCCGATTGCTTGCGCGTGAAAAAGAACAGGAGAGCGAATGTTAGATCTGTTTGCCGACGAGGCGCCGTGGTCGGAACCGTTGGCGCCTGGCGCGGTGATCCTACGCCGGTTCGCGCGGGCGCACAGTACCGCGCTACTGGCGGCTATCGAGCAGGTGGCGGCGGTCTCGCCATTTCGTCATATGGTCACGCCGGGCGGCTATACCATGTCGGTGGCGATGACCAACTGCGGCCCGCTTGGCTGGAGTACGGACCGTCATGGCTACTGCTACGCCGCCGTTGATCCGCAGAGCGGAAAACCCTGGCCCGCGATGCCGGACTGTTTTCGCCAACTGGCGCAGGAGGCAGCAACTGGCGCGGGTTACCCCACGTTTAACCCCGATGCTTGCTTAATTAACCGTTACCAGCCGGGGGCGAAGCTGTCGCTGCATCAGGATAAAGACGAAGCCCGGTTGGACGCGCCGATCGTGTCGGTTTCGCTCGGCCTGCCTGCGGTGTTTCAGTTCGGTGGCCTGAATCGCAGCGATCCGCTGCAACGCGTGCTGCTTGAGCATGGCGATGTGGTGGTGTGGGGCGGTGAGTCGCGGCTGTTTTATCACGCGATTCTGCCGCTCAAAGAGGGGAGCCACCCGCAGGTCGGCCCGTGGCGCTATAACCTGACCTTCCGCCGCGCCGCGGAATGACAAATAAAAATAAGAATTATTCTTGATGTAGTCTGTCAGCAGTTTACACTGCTGGCTGTTTTTTCTTGCCCTGGTCATTGCTATGGAACTTCTGTTACTTGTCTGGCGTCAGTATCGCTGGCCTTTTATCGGCGTTATCGTCTTAAGCCTGTTGAGCGCCGCGCTCGGTATCGGGCTTATCGCATTTATTAACGTACGTCTGATTGAGACGGTTGATACCACGCTTGCCGTACTGCCGGAATTTCTTGGTTTGCTGCTGCTGCTGATGGCGGTCACGCTGGGTTCACAGCTGGCGCTGACCACGCTCGGCCACCATTTTGTCTATCGCCTGCGCCGGGAATTTATCAAACGGATCCTCGATACCCAGGTGGAGCGCGTCGAGAAGCTGGGCAGTGCTGCGTTGCTGGCGGGGCTGACCAGCGATATCCGTGCGATCACCATCGCTTTCGTGCGTTTGCCGGAGCTGGTGCAGGGGATCATCCTGACCGTGGGTTCCGCGGCCTATCTGGCGATGTTGTCGAGCAAAATGCTGCTGATTACCGCCCTGTGGATGGCGTTGACCATCTGGGGTGGCTTCGTGCTGGTGGCGCGAGTGTATAAACATATGGCGACACTCCGTGAAACCGAGGATCGGCTGTACGACGATTACCAGACGGTGCTGGAAGGGCGCAAAGAGCTGACCCTGAATCGCGAGCGCGCGGAGTACGTCTTCGAACAAAAATTCACGCCGAATGCCAAAGACTATCGCCACCATATCGTGCGGGCCGACACCTTCCATCTGAGCGCGGTCAACTGGTCAAATATCATGATGCTGGGGGCCATTGGGCTGGTGTTCTGGATGGCGAACAGCCTCGGCTGGGCTGACACCAACGTTGCCGCTACTTACTCGCTCACGCTGTTGTTCCTGCGCACGCCGCTGCTGTCGGCGGTGGGCGCGCTGCCTACGCTGCTGAGCGCGCAGGTGGCGTTCAATAAACTGAATAAATTCGCGCTGGCTCCGTATCAGGAAACTTTCCCGCAGCCGACGGCGCACCCGAACTGGCAGACGCTGGAACTGCGCGATGTGACTTTCCACTATGAAGATAACACCTTCGCGATAGGCCCGCTGAACCTGACGCTCAAGCGTGGCGAGTTGGTCTTTCTGATTGGCGGCAACGGCAGCGGTAAATCGACGTTGGCGATGCTGCTGACTGGGTTGTATCAACCGATATCCGGGCAGATTCTGCTGGACGGTCAGCCGCTGGCGGCCGATAAGCCGGAAGACTACCGCAAGCTGTTCTCGGCGGTGTTTACCGATGTCTGGCTGTTTGACCAGCTATTAGGCCCGGAAGGTAAGAACGCGGACCCGGCGCTGATTGAGAAATGGCTGACTCAGCTACAGATGACGCACAAGATTAAGCTGGAAGACGGGCGCATTCTGGATCTGAAGCTGTCAAAAGGGCAGAAGAAACGCGTGGCGCTGCTGCTGGCGCTGGCGGAAGAACGCGACATCATTATGCTTGATGAGTGGGCCGCCGATCAGGATCCGCACTTCCGCCGCGAGTTCTACCAGATATTGTTGCCGCTGATGCAACAGATGGGGAAAACCATTTTCGCTATCAGCCATGACGATCACTACTTTATTCATGCCGATCGTCTGCTGGAAATGCGCAATGGTCAGCTGAGTGAACTGGTGGGCGAGGAGCGTGAACGCGCTTCCCGCGACGCCGTCGCCCGTACCGCCTAACGTTTTTTTTGCCGCTCTGCCGATTTTTTCACCGTACGGGCGGCTTGTTTAAACTTTTTTACATCTCTCCGCGCTATGCTTAATTCGCCCGGCCATCCGGCTGGGCGACGTCTCACGAATAAGGATTATTCATGTCTCTGTTGAAAAAGAACAGCGCCCGCCTGCGCGATGAAGAGCGTCAGCGCCTGATCTGGCTGCTGACCACCGATAAAGCGGTAACTTCCGCGCTGCTGGGCAAACTCACGCTCGCCGAGCAGTACGATGAAGGCACGCTGGTTGACGACCTTGCTGAAGTCGGCAGCTTAGTGGCGCACCTGCCACCGCCGGATCTCGCCGATACCCTGGAAGCGTTACCGTCCGAAGAGCGCCATGCATTGTGGAACATGGTCGAAGACGATCGTCGCGGGAAGGTGTTGCTGGAAGCATCGGAGAACGTCTGGGACGACCTCATCGAAGATATGAGCGACCGGGCGTTGCTCGATGCATTGCAAACGCTGGATATCGACGAACAGATTTACCTGGTGCAGCACCTGCCGCGCGACCTGACCGGACGCCTGCTGGCGTCGATGTCGCCGGAAGAACGCGCGCGCGTACGTCAGGTGATGAACTACGCCCACGAGCAGGTGGGGTCGATCATGGAGTTCGAGGTGATTACCATTCGCCCGGACGTCACGTTGGCCTCGGTGCAGCGCTTTTTGCGCCGTCTGGGCAAAATGCCGGAGAACACCGATAAACTGTTCGTTATCCAGCGCGATCAGACGTTGATTGGCGAGCTGGAGCTGAAAACCATTCTGCTCAATTCAGCGGACAAGTTTGTGCATGAGGTGATGGAATCCGATCCGGTCGCCTTCCATCCGGAAGAAAAATCAGAAATCGTGGCTCGTACCTTCGAACGTGACAACTTAATCAGCGCCGCGGTGATTGATTCACAGGGTAAGCTGATGGGGCGTCTGACCATCGATGAGATCGTTGACGTCGTCTATGAAGAGACCGACAGCGATCTGCGTCGTATGGGCGGTCTGAGCAGTGAAGAAGACGTGTTTGCGCCGGTGACGAAAGCGGTGAAAACCCGCTGGGCGTGGCTGGCCATCAACCTCTGTACTGCGTTTATCGCCTCGCGCGTGATTGATGGATTTGAACACACCATTTCGCAGCTGGTGGCGTTGGCCTCGTTAATGCCGATCGTCGCGGGCATTGGCGGTAATACCGGTAACCAGACGATTACTATGATCGTGCGCGCGCTGGCTTTACAGCATATTCAGCCGGGTAACTTCTCGTTCCTGATCCTGCGTGAGATGGGGGTGGCGCTGATTAACGGTATCGTCTGGGGCGGCATTATGGGCACTGTGACCTGGCTACTGTATGACGACCTGGCGCTCGGCGGCGTGATGACGCTGGCGATGATCCTGAACCTGCTGGTGGCGTCGATTATGGGGGTGCTGATCCCGATGATCATGGCTAAGCTTGGGCGCGACCCGGCGGTCGGCTCGAGCGTGATGATCACCGCGATCACCGATACCGGCGGCTTCTTTATTTTTCTGGGGCTGGCGACGGTGTTTCTGCTTTAAGCTTCGCACGATGCTTCAGGCGTGCAGGCACGATCGCCATCATGATGATCCCCGCCAGTACGCCAATTGCCAGATTACCGGTACTGACCGTTGCGCCAACGGTGACCAGCATCACCAGCGTTTCCGGCCACGGCGCGCGCTTGAGCGTCGCGGGCTGGAGGCTCGGCCAGCTAAAGGTCTTAACGGCCACAATCACCATAATCCCCGCCATTACTGCCATCGGGATCTTCGCCATCACTTCGCTTAACGCGGTCACCAACAGCAGCAGTACCAGCGCGGCGGCAAGCGTTGAAATGCGGCTGCGGCCTTTTCCCATCTCCACGTTGACGATGGTCTGACCGATCATCGCGCAGCCGGCAATACCGCCGTAGCAACCGGCCAGCATATTGGCGATACCCAGACCTGCGCTTTCACGCGTTTTGTTGGACGGCGTGGCGGTGAGGTCGTCCACCAGTTTCGCCGTGAGCAGGGATTCCATCAGCCCGACGAAGGCGATACTCAGCGCGCAGGGCCAGATAATTTGCAGCGTTTGCAGGTTAAAAGGCACTAACCATGGAGTCAGGCCCGGCAGGCCGCCGCTCATTGAACCCGCGTCACCGACGGTGGGTAGAGTCTGCCCGCTGGTCACGGTAAACAGCGTCAGCAGCACGACGGCAACCAGTGGGGAAGGGATGCTTTTCATTACGCGCGGTAGCCACAGTACGATAAGTATCGTGGCGGCAAACAGCGCGACAATAAGCGGGCTTCGGCTCCAGAAGTGCGGCACCTGGGCAAAGAAAATCAGAATACCGAGCGCGTTAACGAAACCCGTCATTACAGACTGGGGAATAAAGCGCATCAGTTTCGCCATGCCGCACAGAGCAAACAAAATTTGAATGATGCCGGCCAGCAAAACCGCAGGTAAAATGTAGGCCACGCCGTGTACGTGGACCATCGGGCCGATAACCAGCGCGACCGAACCCGCGGCTGCCGTGACCATCGCCGGGCGTCCGCCAAGGAACGACATGCTCAGGCACAGCACGACCGAGGCGATCAGGCTAACTTTAGGGTCAACGCCAGCAATCACCGAAAACGAGATCACTTCAGGGATCAGTGCCAGAGCGGTAATGACGCCAGCCAGGATTTCGCGGGTGAGCAGAGATGGCGAGCGCAGAATGCTCAATGAGGAGATGTTCGACATAGGTTATTCGCAGGTTATCGATGGCCGGTTTTCTATAAGCCACAGCTTCCGTGCGTACCATCACAAAGGGGGGAATAATACCGCTTCCCGTCACATTCTACTAGTACCAAATCTCATTTTCTGTACACATTTATTAAACATTTTAATAACAGATCTCAAAACTCAACTTAAATTTTAAACAATATTTAAATTTTCCCGTCCTGGTGGTAACGTAACCGTACGGATGTTTTTACCTGCGTGTAACAACTCGACAGTCAAGTAAGGCCCCCTACGATGAAAAAAAAGATAGCTGTACCCAACTCACAGAAATCGGGTACCGAGAAGACTTCTGTGGCGAATAAGGCGAAAGCTCGTGCAGTTCACGAGACGGATGTATTGCTGATCGGTGGCGGAATTATGAGCGCTACGCTGGGTACGTGGCTGCAGGAGCTTGAACCAGACTGGTCGATTACCATGGTTGAGCAAATGGAGAGCGTTGCGGAAGAGAGCTCAAACGGCTGGAACAATGCCGGTACCGGGCACTCGGCGCTAATGGAACTGAACTACACTCCGCAAAAAGCTGATGGCTCTGTCAGCATCGAAAAAGCCATTGATATTAACGAAGCGTTCCAGATTTCTCGTCAGTTCTGGGCGCATCAGGTCACACGCGGCGTGCTGACGCAGCCGAAAAGCTTTATCAATACCGTGCCGCACATGAGCTTTGTGTGGGGCGATGACAACGTCAACTTCCTGCGCGCCCGCTACCGTGCGTTGCAGAAGAGCCCGCTGTTTAACGGCATGCGCTATTCCGAAGACCACGAGCAGATCAAAGCGTGGGCGCCGCTGGTGATGGAAGGGCGCGATCCGCAGCAGAAAATCGCCGCTACGCGTACCGAAGCCGGCACCGACGTGAACTACGGCGAGATCACTCGTCAGTTGATCAATGCGTTGAAAAAGCGTGATGGTTTTTCGCTCCAGTTGAACACCGTGGTCCGCCGTTTCCGTCGTAACGCAGATAACAGCTGGAGCGTGACGGTTTCCGACGCTAACAACAGCCATGAAAAACGCACGATTAAAGCGAAGTTTATCTTTATTGGCGCGGGCGGTGCGGCGCTGAAGTTGCTGCAACAAACCAAAATCCCGCAGGCAAAAGAGTATGCGGGCTTCCCGGTTGGTGGTCAGTTCCTGGTGTGCGAGAACCCGGAAGTGGTGAATCACCATCTGGCGAAAGTCTATGGCCAGGCCTCCGTGGGCGCACCACCGATGTCGGTACCGCATATCGATACGCGTATTATCGACGGTAAACGCGTGGTGCTGTTTGGGCCGTTCGCCACTTTCTCCACGCGCTTCCTGAAAAATGGTTCGCTGTGGGACCTGCTGGCGTCTACCAATAAATCCAACATTTTGCCGATGCTTAACGTGGGCCTGGATAACTTCGATCTGGTCAAATATCTGGTTAGCCAGGTGCTGCAGAAAGATAAAGATCGTCATGCTGCGTTGCGCGCCTACTACCCGATGGCGAAAAAGCAGGACTGGCGTCTGTGGCAGGCAGGCCAGCGTGTACAGATTATTAAGCGCGATGCCCGCATTGGCGGCGTGCTGCGTTTGGGTACCGAAGTGGTGAGCGACGATGAAGGTACCGTTGCCGCGCTGCTGGGCGCATCGCCAGGCGCGTCTACCGCGGCACCGATCATGCTGGAACTGATGGAGAAAGTGTTTAAGGATAAGATGCAAACCGCTGAATGGCAGAGCAAGATTCGCGCGGTGGTGCCAACCTATGGCTCAACGCTGACCGAAAACCCGCACCTGATTGAACAAACGTTGGCCTACACCAGTGAGGTACTGGGTCTGCGTCATGAAGCGCCGCGTGAAGCGGATCCGGTTCCGGCTGTTCAGACGACACCGAAAGCCGTGCCGGTGAAAGAGGTTGCTGATATCGCGCTGTAAGTGCGGGACAGGTTATTATCAGGCTTAAAAAAAACCGGCATCGCCGGTTTTTTTATCATCTTTTTTAAACCACCTCCAGGGGAGGTGGCGAGCGTTCATTAACGCACTTCGGCGTTATGTACCGTTTCCTGGGCTTCCCAGATGCGGTATCTGACTTCCACATTTTCCGGGGCGTAAACCACGATCGGCAGCTTGCTGTTGTAGCGCAGCATGCCATCGTCACCCAACGAAGCGGTGATGAATTTCTTGGTTTTTTTCTGGTCAGGGCAGGCCATCATCGTTGACATCGGGCCGCTGACTTTCTCTACCACGTAGTAGTCATAACCCCAGCCTTCCAGCGTTTTGCTTTCCAGCTCGGCGCCCAGACGCTGATGGTTGCAGTCAACCTCCAGCGTTTTACCAATCAATAACTCTACCTTATAGGCCGACTCATCCTTCTGCGCCGGTAACTGAATGACCTGACGCTTCATACCTTTCTCAGCCTGCGGGTAAGGGGCAACTTTTTCCAGCGGCTGTTCTGCGGCCCAGGCGCTGCTGGATACGCAAGCGATGGCGAGTAATGAAGCGGCAAGCTTATGTGATTTTTTCACTGTTCATCCTTTTTTATCAGTTGTAACGAGGAAAGCATAGCATTCCTGAGGTGAATGGTAATCGTCTTTTACTGTATTTTGCATTAGGAATGGTTCTATATTTTGTGTTTTTGCTGTTTTATGAGTGTTTGATGCTGCTTTCTTGTGTTTTTTGTCTGCTTTTATGCTTGTTTTTGAAGGGGTGTTTGTTCTTTATACTTTTCGACTAATCTTGCAAAGGCCGAGAAAAGATGAAAAAGAACAAAGGGATAAAGGAATAAGCAGAACCAGGTATCTTATTCTGAATGGCTTATCAACAGTATTAAC
>NZ_JANEWH010000138.1:0-11428 GCF_028069715.1 Kluyvera sp. Awk 3
AAATAGCGCAGTCCAATTATGGACTTTAATTACATTGAAATGACATTTCATAATCGTTAGTGTTTTAATTGTAAAGTGTATTTCCAGGGGAGGGAAGAATATGAAGGTAGTCAGTTACAGTGATGACGCTTTTCTGAATTTTGGTATTCAGCAACTTCTTAACACGCCTCAAAAAGAGACGCGTGTCTGTCGAATAGGACACGTCGCTCTGGATTTCATCGTTATTCTCAACGACCTGGATATCACCTTGTCAGTTCAGCGGTTAGCCCGGGATGCACATCTTTTTTCCTGTAAAAACATCATGGTACTGACAGAGGTTGTCTCGCCTCTGATTATCGGTTACCTGCTGCGTAGCGCGAGTGGGTTGGTGGTGTATAACATTAAGAATAACCACAGCGAAATGCTAATTGATATATATTCGCCGGGAGTGAATAGTGAAGCAGAGAAGTCGCTCTATTTTTCGCTTTCCGATAATGAACTGTTTATTCTACTGGCGTTGAGCATGGGAATAAAGCCTGAACTATTGACGCGCATTACCGGTCGTTCAGAGAAAAGAATTAGCGCCATCAAACGAAATGTTATGAACAAGTTGGAAATAAGAAACGGTAAGGTTTTTTATTCGGTTATTAAGGCATTATTCATTCATGATGCAAATAATTCAAGCGACTCACGCGCGGCCATATTAACGGTAAAACACGAACAGCTATCCTCACGTGTATTATGATGGCCGGGCGTAGCAACTATACCTCTGGAGCAACCTCACTATTTTCGCGTAGTGCTCCCGGCGAATGCCCGACAACGCGTTTAAACGCACGACTGAACGCGGCGACTGAGCCATAGCCGAGTTTGAGCGCCACGGTCTCAATCGCCTGTTGCTCCTGGCCGATATACTGTACCGCCAGCCGCATGCGCAGTTCGCCCAGGTATTTCGCCGGCGTGGTGCCGGTCGCTGAGAGGAATCGTTCAGCGAACACCGAGCGCGAAGTACCGGCTTCTTTGGCTAAGTCCGCCACACTCCAGTTGATGCCGGGCTGCTGATGCATCGCGTAGATGGCGCGGCTGAGGCGTGGATCGCGCAGCACCTGAATCCAACCGGTGGCTTTGCCGCAGCCTGCTTCCACCCAGCCACGGACAATCAGTGCTGCTACGACATCCGCGAGACGGGCAAGGATCCCGGCAAATCCGACCTGGCGGCCCTGTGCTTCACGCTCCATGGCGGAAAGCAAGGGGTGGATTTCCGGCCAGGTCGACATCAGTCGGCTCACCATCATCACTTCTGGCATTGCTTTCACCAGCGGCTGCATGCCGCCAAGATCGAAATCCATACATCCACTGAATATAACCACGTTGCCACCGTCGGGGCAGGGCTGGCAGTGAATATCGCACACTGAACTGCAAATCGGTTCGCTGGGAAAGTCGGCGAGTGGCGTCACGATAGCGTGATCATCCGACAGTAGGGCGTGAGCATCGCCGTTGGGAATAAACAGCGCATCGCCGCTCTGTAGCTCGAAGCGCGCGCCGCTCTCGGTTCTTAAGAGCGCAGGGCCCTGGCTGACAAAGTGAAACTGCGCTTTGCCTGATGCCCGACCGAAAGCCACGCCAAAGGGCGAGCTGGCTTCAATACGGCGATATTTAACGCCGGACAGGCGCATTCCGCGCAGCAGCTCGCTGATTAAATCGGGGGCATGGTGGCTCATGGGCGCAACTCCGGACGAATTATCAATAATTGGAGATTATATGTCATAGATCGTCCAGGCGGAACTTTCTATGCTTTGCGACATATATCACATTTTCATAACGGGAGAGTAACAGATGAATTCATGCGTCGCTGAAAGCGGGTCTTTAGCCCCGGCCAAACCCGCCTGGCGTGCCGTATGGTCGCTTGGGCTGGGGGTTTTTGGTTTGATTACCGCCGAGTTTTTACCGGCCAGCTTGCTTACACCAATGGCGGCAAGCCTCGGCGTGAGCGAGGGCGTTGCCGGGCAAACGGTGACGGCGACCGCGCTGGTGGCGTTGGTGACCGGGCTGCTGATTACGTCGGCTACTAAAAGCATCGACCGTCGTTGGGTGCTGATGTTCTTTACCCTGCTGCAAATTGTCTCCAGTCTGCTGGTGGCGTTTGCGCCGTCGCTGCACGTGTTGTTATTAGGGCGACTGCTGCTGGGCGTGGCGATTGGTGGCTTCTGGGCGATGTCGACGGCGACCACGATGCGGCTGGTGCCGGCGAGCGATGTGCCAAAAGCGTTGTCGATTATCTTTGCCGGTGTGTCGATAGCCACCGTCGTCGCCGCACCGCTCGGCAGCTTTCTCGGAAGCCTGATTGGCTGGCGTAATGTTTTTATTCTTTGCGTGGTGCCCGGCGCGTTGGCGCTGCTGTGGCAGCTATGGGTGTTGCCGTCCATGCGTCCGGACAGCGGCGCGAGCCTTGGCACGTTGTTTAAAGTGCTGCGCCGCCCTGGCATGGTGGGCGGGCTGCTGGCGACCATTTTCATTTTCAGTGGCCATTTTGCCTTCTTCACCTACCTGCGCCCGTTCCTTGAAACGGTTGGTCAGGCAAGCGTGGAAACCATTTCGCTGATTTTGCTGGGTTTTGGCGTGGCGAATTTTGTCGGCACGTCAATCGCCGGGCATCTGCTGGCGCGGAACCTGCGCCTGACGCTGGCGTTGGTGCCGTTGGCAATGGGGATTCTGGCGTTGATGATGGTGGCCTTCGGTCATCTGGCGCTGCTGGACGGCCTGCTGGTGAGCCTGTGGGGATTTGCCTTCGGCCTGGTGCCGGTAGGTTGGTCAACCTGGCTTGCCACCACGGTACCGGATGAAGCAGAAAGCGCCGGTGGCCTGCTGGTGGCCTCTATTCAACTGGCCATCAGCGCAGGCGCGGCAGGAGGCGGGTTGGTTTTCGATCTTAACGGCGCCAGCGGCGTCTTTACTGCCAGCGGTGTGCTACTGGTGGTGGCGATGATGGTGGTGCTGGCAGGCGTACGGGTGAAAGCGCCTGCTGCGGAGTAACGCGACCGTAACAGGCGTTCTGTTGTCAGCAGAACGCCATGTTACATCAGGTGAGAAGGAAGCTGAGCCCGGTAAAGGCCACCATTCCGGCAATCACCGTGGCAAACAGGCTGCGGCTGAGTATGCCGATAAGCGTCGCCGCTGCCGCGGCGAGCAGCGAAATGCTCACCCCGCCGGGCGTGAGCGCCGGTTTGCCGATAAGCTCAGCGGCGATAATCGCCGACATAATGGCGGCCGGGATAAAGCTGAGCCACTGCTGTAGCGCGGGCGGCATGCGAAAGCGAGATAGCAAAAGAACCGGCACGGTCCGCATCAGCGCGGTCACCACCGCCGAAGCAATAATGGCGAGCAGAATATTGCGTTCCATTTTATTGTTCTCCCTTCGCGAACAAACGCAGTCCCAGCGTGGCAAGCGTTGCGGAAACGGACGCGGCGACAATCACCACCACGCTGGTGTCGGTATGGCCGGCCATGAACAGCGTAATCAACACCGAGACGGCGATAGCAACGGTCTCCAGCAGCCGACGACGGCTGGCGAACCACAACATCAGCACCAGGCCGATAAACATGGAGACAAGGCTAAAGCTCAATCCTTCCATCAGCGCGGGCGGCAGCGCGGAGGCCAAACCGGCGCCGACGATACAGGCGAGGATCCAGTTCAGCCAGGCGGCGACGTTAATCCCCAGCATCCAGGCAAACGGGACTTTGCTGTGCGCGCCGCCGTACTGCACCGCCACGCCAAAGGTTTCGTCGGTCAGCAGTAGGCCGCTGAGGATTTTTTGGACAGTGGTGTGCTCGCGAAAGAAGACGCTCATCGCCGAACTCATCAGCAGATAGCGCAGGTTGACCAGCAGAACGCTGATCACCACCGATGCCACCTCCGCGCCCGCGGCCCACAGCGAGTAGAATAAAAATTGTGCCGACCCGGCGTACAGCAGGCTGGCCAGTAGCGCCGTTTGCAGGGTCGTGAAACCCGAAAGTGTGCCGATAGCTCCGGCGGCAAAACCAATGCTCCAGTAGCCGGGGATCGTCGGAAAGCAGGCGACTACCCCGGCGCGAAACTGTGCTCTGACCTCGTGAGGCGCTGAGGCCGTTGTTTTCATCAACATCCATTCTTCCCGTAATATAAAGCGTGATAATCATAAGCGTTTGTAGGAATACGATTATCATATGGTGAGCTTTCGCGCACGCATAAAAAAATCCACGCGTCGGCGTGGATTTTTACGCTTACGGCAGGGCTAGCGACGCGCCCAGCGCAAACTGTAGTGATAATGCGACTGTTGCAGCAGATACTCTTCAGAAACGCTCGGGCTCCACGAGTCATCGCCGCCAACGCCCATATGGAAGCCATCAATATTCAGCCAGCTTCCGGCTTCTTCGACCAGCAGGTGCCGGTGTGAGGTGTTATGCAACTGAGACTGGCTATAGCGGCTGAGGTTGAACTGGAAATTACCGCGCCAGAGATTGGCGCCATATTCCAGACGTTGAGTACCGCAGCGCAGGCCGTTTTCGCTCGGGAAGACGTACGGCGTGTACATCTCAGCTAGCGGAAGCTGCCAGCGATCGTAGTGGGCCGACGCCTGACGATCGGGGTAGTTTTCATGCGGCCCCAGTCCCAACCAGCTGACCTGCGGCGCGACTTCCACCAGCTGACAGGTCAGGCCGATGCGTGCCGGAGACGGCGTGCCGCGGGCGACGTCAACATCCACGCTAATCTGCAATTCTCCCTGATTATCAACGGTGTAGGTTTTACGGCTGATAAACAGCAACTTACCGTGCGCCAGCCAGTGATGCTCGGAGCGGAGTTGTACCCTCTGCGATTCTGTCAGCGTATCGGCGCTCAGGCTGACGGTATGGCACGCCATGGTGTAATAACCGGCCGCTTTCCAGCGCTCAACCCAGGCATTGGGATCGATACGCGTCACTTCGCTGACGCCAATGTCGTTATCCAGCGGCGCGCGGGTGAATTGATCCTGGAGCGGCGTCAGCAGAACGTTCTGGCCGTGGCTGACCCACTGCGTCAGCAGGCCGCTGACACGATCGAACTGCCACTGCTGCTCGCCGTGGGCAATGAAATAATGGCTATCGCTTTGCGTCAGTACCGGAGCTTTGCCGCTGGTGACGACGGATTCCGCGTTAAGCAGACCCGGCAGTTGCCACTGCTCGCGGGCGCAGACGTGTCCGGCTTCGCTCCAGCGGGTGGCGGCGTTCTGCCTAACTTCGACATTCAGCCATACCTCGCCGCTGCGGGCGAACGACGGCAGATCGAGGGCGATCGTCTGTTTCCCCTGTGGCGCAATAGTCAGCGGCACGCTGCCGCTGGCAAGCGATTCCCCCTCGAGCTTCACCGTCCAGCACAGCTGCTCATTGTCGGTGGTACGGAACAGGTATTCGCTGGTGACTTCCAGCTGATTGTCGGCAAGCCAGCGGAACTGGAAAAACTGCTGGGCGTAACGCGCTTCATACAACGACGGGTGCGGGGTGCGGTCGGCGAACACCAGGCCGTTCATACAGAACTGGCGGTCGTTCGGCGTATCGCCAAAGTCACCGCCATAGGCGGAGAAGGTTTGACCGTTTTCATCGCGTTTGTTGAGCGACTGGTCGACCCAGTCCCAGATAAAGCCGCCCTGCAAACGGGGATACTGACGGAAAGCCTGCCAGTATTTATGGAAACCGCCAAGACTGTTGCCCATCGCATGCGCGTATTCGCAGAGGATCAGCGGACGGTTTTCATCCGGCATGCCGACCCATTTTTTGATGGACCATTTTGGCACCGCCGGGAACGGTTGATCCTGATCGACGCGAGCATACATCGGGCAGATGATATCGGTGGCGGCGCTGTTTGCACCGCCGCCTTCATAGTGGACAGGGCGGGAGGGATCGTTGGATTTGATCCAGCGATACAGCGCATCGTGATTATCGCCATGCCCGGACTCGTTACCCAGCGACCAGATAATAATCGACGGGTGATTGCGGTCGCGCTGCACCATGCGGGTGACGCGCTCGCTCATCGCCGGCAGCCAGCGAGGGTCATCGCTGAGACGGCGCATCGGCACCATCCCGTGGGTCTCAATATTCGCTTCATCCACCACGTACAGGCCGTAGTAATCGCACAGCCGATACCATTGCGGATGATTAGGGTAGTGGGAACAGCGCACCGCGTTGAAGTTATTCTGCTTCATCAGCAGGATATCCTGACGCATGGTGTCGATGTCCATCACCTGGCCGTTATCCGGATGATGCTCATGGCGGTTAACGCCGCGAATCAGCAGCGGCTGACCGTTCACTTTCAGCAGCCCGCCGCTGATTTCAACCTTTCTGAAGCCGGTGTCGTAGGCTTCCGCCTCAACCAGCGTATCGCCGCGTTTGAGCAGCACCACGGTGCGGTAGAGCGCGGGGACTTCCGCACTCCACAGCGCGGGCTGCGCCACCGGCAGCCGCAGCGTGGTACGATCGGTATAGCCGCCACGCTCATCAATGATGTCGCTTCCGAGCGGCTGCTCTGCTTCGCTCACCAGACGATCGTCCTGCCACAGCTGCACGGCGACGCGCGTGTCGCGGGTGATATCGCCTTCAACGATCACGGTCGCTTCCAGCGTGCCGCGGCTGAATTCGTCGTTGAGCTGGGTAACCAGTTGGACGTCGCTCAGGCGAGTCGTTGGTTTATGCAGCAGCGTAACATCGCGGAAAATACCGCTCATCCGCCACATGTCCTGATCTTCGAGATAGGTGCCGTCGCTCCAGCGCAGCACCATCACCGCCAGGCGGTTCTCGCCGTCAACCAGCAGCTCACTAAGATCAAACTCTGACGGCAAGCGGCTGTCCTGCGCGTAGCCGACCCACTGGCCGTTACACCACAGGTGGAAAGCGGAGTTGACGCCATCAAGGATAATGCGCGTCTGCCCGTCGCTCAGCCATTGCGGATTAACGTTGAATGTGAGCGAGTAACAACCCGTGGGGTTATCCTGCGGTACAAACGGCGGATTGACCGGAATGGGATAGGTGACGTTGGTGTAAATGGGCGCATCGTAACCCAGCATCTGCCAGTTGGCAGGAACCGCAATGCTGTGGGCGTCCGCCAGGTCGTGCTGCAACCAGCTTTCCGGTACCGCCTCCGGGCGCGTGAAGTAGCTGAACTGCCAGCGTCCATTGAGAAGTTGCCGTGACGCTGACACGGCGTCACGGCGGGCGTCATCGGCCTCACGCCAGCTGGAAAAGGGCGGATGGGCGGCCAACGCGTTGAGCTGGGTGACGGCGGGATTTTCCCAGTCGCGGCGGGCGAGTACGGCGGCCAAAGAGAGAGGTTGAGGGCTCATAGTGGTGGTTCCTTGATGTATTTGCGATTCGCTCACAATTTTAATTACTATGTGAGGATACCCGCTGCATGTAAAGGATCATCGCGGGAGAGGGTGAAGGCAATCACAAATCATGGCCCCGAAGGCGGGGCGCAGGAGAGCGGTTATTGCAGGCGGGCAACCTGCCGGGCGAGGCGAGCCAGTTCCTCTGCAAGCTGCTGCGGGCTGAGCGAATCAGATGGCGGTTGGGCGGTGGTTTTGCGCACCACCAGGCTGACCGGCAGTAATTCGGATACCGTCTCTTCTCCGTCGATCAGCGCCAGCAGACGCTCAATACTGACTTTCCCTAACGCCCTGAAATCCTGTTTGATGGTGGTGAGCGGCGGGGTGAAGCAGGCGCTATCTTCCGTATCATCGTAGCCCACCACCGAGACGGCCCCAGGAACCGGCAAACCGTATTCGGAAAGTGCGCGTAGCGCGCCCAGCGCCATCTGATCGTTTGCCACCAGGATGGCCGTCGGGAGGGTTCCCTCGTTAAGCAGCCGCGTAACCTGCTGGTAACCCGATAGCGAGCTCCAGTCGCCAAACATCACCGCCACCGGCATCAGTTGGTGTTCCGCCAGGCAAGACTGCCAGCCCTCCAAACGCAGACGCGCCGAAATGGAGCTTAGCGGGCCGGACAGCAGGGCTATCTGCTGATGACCCCGTTCGAGCAGATGATCGACACCCAGCTTCGCGCCCATCTGCGGGTCAAAAACAATATGGTGCGTGGTGGTTGACGGCGAGACATCCAGAAACAGCACCGGGATAGCGCCGCACAGCCGCACGATTTCCTGGGTGTGTTCTTCTTCCATGGGAATATTGACCAGAATGCCGTCAACGCGCTGCGACAACAGCTGGCTGACGGCGGCTTTGCTGGCCTCCAGGCCAGACTGTTCGGTCATGGCGATCACCACGTTAAATTGCAGTTCGCCCGCCCGCGACTTGGCGGCGGCCACAATCTGCGACGGCGCATGCAGCGCCAGATTGCTGGTGGCAAACCCCAGCGTATGGCTCAGTTTACCTGCCAGCTGCTGCGCCATGCGGTTGGGAATATAGTTCAGCGCATCCATCGCCGCTTCCACCTTGTGGCGCGTTTTTTCGGATACGTGGGCGGCCTGATTAATCACCCGGGAGACTGTCTGATACGAAACGTTAGCGTGCTCGGCTACGTCATAGAGGGTGACAGACTTCGCTTTCATGCCGGGATTCCTCGTCATTTATCATGGTGAAGATGACTGTCAGGCAGCCAAAAATCGTTGGCATATCATAGCATTTGTTCGCGGAAGGCGCACGGTGGCGGGGTTAACCTACCGACGCACGATTTAATATTGCCCGCTGTTTTGTCGCTTAAGGATTCTATCTTATGAGGGAAAAGTGGAACCTAAAAAATGGTCAAAGTCGTGTTATCCGTTGTGGTCTGTTTGCTGCTGAGCGGCTGCGCCACCATTGTCGGCGAGTCAACGCAGAGCCTGTATCTGGAAAGCGACCCGGTGGGGGCGCAGTTTGTTATCTCGGATAATCATGGGGTGGTGAGCGCGCGCGGCGTAACTCCGCAACGAGTCACGCTGCCTAAATCGGATAACCGCTATTTTGGCAAACTCACCTATAACGTGACTTTTCTGCACGCGGGTTATTATCCGACGCTGGTACCGCTGCAAACCCGAACCACCCACTGGTATACGTTCGGCAACCTCCTGTTCCTCGGCGTCCCCGGCTGGTTCCTCGTTGACCCCTTCAACGGTGGGATGTACGACATTTACCCGCAGCGCGTGAATGCGCTGATGCAGCCGTGCCCGCGCGGGCCGTGGCGCGATACTTGTGAATAGCATCAGGCGTCGTGATGGCCGTTGAAATCACGGATTATTGTTGTCAGATAGAGGCTTCCGGTGCTCGCGCGTCGCTGGTAAAGTGAGCGACGCATAATACGATAATCCGAAGGGTATCAACGGTGAGCGGGCGCATTGACTACCAGATTGAGAAATACCGCTTTACGGAGGCGACGGAAAGCGAACGCCTCACGAAACAGTGGGCCGATGTGATAGCGGAATGTCAGGCGAGCGGGGCGGGAGCGGAAGAGCGTCTGCGCATTGCCTTGCTGAATGTGGATTACGTCACCAGCTTCGAACTGCCTTTTCGGCTGCTGCTGACGCGCGCGCCGCAGCTGATCGCCAGCGTGCGCGATGAGCTCGCCCTGAATCAGAAAAGCGCGACCTTTAACGGAAAGCGTTTTGGCTGTGTCTATAGCCTGAAAAGCGATCTCGCTGGCGTGCCGGAAGCGTTTCAATACCATCTCTCCACCCGCATTCGCCGCACCGACGGGGCGGGTAACGGCGAAACGCCCTATCGCGAAATCGCCCAGCAGGTGAAACATCCGCGCGAACGCCTGCGGCTTGCGCTGGAAAACAGGCTGGCGGTGACGGCGCTGGATGGGTTGTTCTGGTTTGGCCTGCAACGCATCGCCGCCGATGTACAGCGGCTGCGCAAAACGGGGATGCGGATCGCCACGTCGGAAACGGACGTTTTTGATACGCTAACCGGCACGACGCGACGCGTGCCGGTTTATCAGCTTACAGCGATCTGACCTGCGCGGTATTCTCCAGCCGCCTGATTGCCGGAACCAGGCTGGCGCAGACGGTGGCGATCATCACCGCGATGCCGGCAACCAACAACACGTGGCTGTTGCCGTACTGCATTGCTAACGGCCCGGCAACCAGTTCACCGAAAGGGATGGCCACAAAAGAACCGACGGCGTCATAGGCATAAACGCGGGCGAGTTTTTCCGGCGGGATATGCGTTTGCAGTGAATGGGCCCAGGCAACGCCGAACCGACCAAACGCGACGCCGGTGAGAAAGAACGCCGCCATCAGCCAGGCGGCAGAGGCCGCCTGGCTGAGCAGCAAAATAGGGGCTGCGCAGAGCCCAACCAGTATGACGCCGATAAACAAATCACGGCGTGGCCGCCAGCGCAGGGCGATAAAGGTGCCCACGATTAACCCGACGCTTTCGGCCGCCACAATGATCCCCCAGTTCGCCCGGCCAAAGGTGGCGTCGGCTATCGCCGGACCAAGCACCATCACTATGCCGCTGAATGCCGCGTTGATAATCGTAAACTGAACCACGACTGACCACACCCAGGCACGACTGGCGAACTCTTTCCATCCCTCTTTTAAATCCTGCAGGATGTTACTTTGCGCGGCGCTGACCCTGGACGATGCCACGCGAATCATAAAGTACAGGGGGGTTGCGGCGGCAAAGCCCATGGCATCGATTGCCAGCCCCCAGCCGGGGCCGACCGAGCTGGCGAGGATCCCGCCAAGGGACGCGCCAATCACCGTGCCGCTGTAAATACCGAGCTGCACCAGCGCGTTGGCTTCGCGAAGATTTTTGCTGGGTACCGTCTGCGGGACCAGCGCCTGTGAAGCCGGTAAGGCGATACCGGCGGAGGCCCCGTTAAGCATGCCAAGCAGGGCGAGGCTTAATACCGTCGCATAGCCATCCAGCACCAGCCAGGCCACGATGGCCTGCGAGAGGGCGGCGACGCTGGATGAGTAAACCAGCACCCGGCTACGCGAGTAGCGGTCGGCCAGGACGCCACCGAGCAACAGAAAGGCGACGTTGAGAATGGAACGAGAGGCAACCACCATCCCCAAATCAGAAACGGTTCCGCCGATATCGAGAACCGCGAAGGCTAGCGCAATCGGCGCCATACCGTTGCCGAGGACCGTCAGCAAGCGGGCGGTGAACAGATAGCGGAATGCGGGGAAGTGATAGGCGCGAACTTTTTTATTATACGTATTCATTATGGCAATGAGTTCAGGGTTAGAAAGCGTTTAACAGACGGCCTGCGAGCGTTGAAGACGCAAGAATCAATAGGGTTACGCATAATATCATGTAATTTCGGTACGGAAGTGCTGATTTATCATCAACCTGCCGAGCACCGCCAGCAAGCCATCGGCATCGTTTTCTCTCAAATGCGCCATCACTGACCGGTAACGAGCTAATCAGCAGCAAGGCCGTCTTGTTCAACGCTCACTGTTTATATCATTAATCTCTTTTGGCTTTCTTTTGTTCACTATTTATTG
>NZ_JANEWH010000139.1:0-11374 GCF_028069715.1 Kluyvera sp. Awk 3
CTTCTATTATTTCATTATGTCGGCCTACTTTCCCTTTTTCCCGGTCTGGCTGGCCGAAGTTAATCATTTAACCAAGACTGAGACAGGGATTGTTTTTTCATCCATCTCGCTGTTTGCCATTATTTTCCAACCTGTATTTGGTCTTATTTCTGATAAACTGGGATTACGTAAACATCTGCTGTGGACCATTACGATCCTGCTAATTTTGTTTGCGCCCTTCTTTATTTTTGTGCTGTCACCGTTATTACAGATGAATATTATTGCTGGGGCGCTGGCGGGAGGCATTTATCTCGGGATCGTCTTCTCCAGCGGTTCCGGTGCGGTTGAGGCCTATATTGAACGAGTCAGTCGCGCCAACCGTTTCGAATACGGCAAAGTGCGTGTTTCGGGCTGCATTGGCTGGGCATTATGTGCTTCCCTCACCGGCATTCTTTTCGGTATTGACCCCAATATTACCTTCTGGATCGCCTCCGGCTTTGCGTTGCTGCTCGGTGTGCTGTTATGGATGTCGCGACCGGAAGGGAGTAACAGCGAGCGGGTGATCGATGCCCTCGGAGCCAACCGCCAGGCTTTTTCGATGCGCACTGCCGCCGAGTTGCTTCGTATGCCGCGCTTCTGGGGCTTTATTGTTTACGTAGTCGGCGTTGCCAGTGTTTATGACGTTTTCGACCAGCAATTTGCTAACTTCTTTAAGGGTTTTTTCTCCAGCCCGCAAAGAGGGACGGAAGTCTTTGGTTTTGTCACCACAGGAGGAGAATTACTTAACGCCACCATTATGTTTTTCGCCCCCGCGATTGTGAACCGTATTGGTGCCAAAAATGCCCTACTCGCAGCGGGGATGATTATGTCCGCACGTATTTTAGGATCATCTTTCGCTTCATCGGCGCTGGAGGTGGTTATCTTAAAAATGCTGCATATGTTTGAGTTGCCATTCCTGTTGGTCGGCACCTTTAAATATATCGCCTCCGCTTTTAACCCAACATTTTCAGCAACTTTATTCCTGATTGGCTTTAACTTATCGAAGCAATTATCGGGTGTAGTACTGTCAGCATGGGTAGGACGAATGTATGACACGGTCGGTTTCCATCAAGCCTATTTTATTCTGGGCAGTATTACCCTGACCTTTACAGTCATTTCTCTCTTCACCCTAAAAGGCAGTAAAAATATACTCCCGGCGAGCGGGTTTAACAATGTAACAAGATAATAGTCCACCAAACATTCATGTTGCATTATGCTCCTTAGAAACCCTGTAACTTCAATTTTTTACAGGGTTTTTGCTGCATGTGCGCTCACAATCTCTGTATGATAAATGAGCTTTTAATGTAAGCATAGCCCTGCCAGAGCAGCCAGATGATGTGTAGACACGGGATGCCTGCTACCCTCTAACTCAACACGGTAAATTGTGGTTAGCCGCTAGGGATAAGTAAGGTTTAAATGATGGTGAATACAGGTAATTTTGATCTTCAATCACTGCGACTTTTTCTTTTAGCTGCTGAATCCGGTAGCCTGACGAAAGCCGCCAGTCAGTCCAACATCACTTTATCCGCCGCAAGTAAGCGCATTGCTGAACTGGAAAAAAACTTTGAATGTCGACTGTTTATTCGCCAGCCCCGAGGCCTGGAGCTCACCGCTGCGGGCCAAGGTGCCATTCGGCATACTCGCAAACTGCTGGATAATGTCAATCAGATGGCAAGTGAGATTAGCGATTATTCAGCAGGGATTTTAGGACATATCCGGGTGGCTGCGAACGTTTCTGCCGTCATCCAGTTTCTGCCACAAGACCTGGCAGGTTTCCAGCGTGAGAATCCCAGATTACGTATCCTTTTAGAGGAAGCTCTCAGCGAGAATATCGTCGAACAGGTTGATTCCGGTCGTGTTGATATTGGTATATTCGCAGATAATGTGGCGGCATCAGGTATCCGTACCTTTACCTACCGACAAGACCGTCTGGTTCTCCTGGTTCCGTCAGGCCACCCGCTGGCGAGCTTCCCCTCAATCAGTTTTACCGAAACGCTGGGCTACAATTATGTCGGCTTGAACCAAGGAAGTTCTCTGCTACGACGCATATCAGATGAGGCTATCAGTGCCGGTAAGATTCTCAAAGTCAATATGCAAGTCACCAGCTTTGATGCTTTGTGCCGCATGATCCAGGCCGAGCTAGGCATTGGTATTTTGCCTTCAGGTGCAATCAGTCATACGTTGCACGGGAAGAAATTGGTTGCCATTCCCCTGACGGATTCCTGGGCTCACAGAACGCTTAAAATTGGCATCAATGCTGTCAACCCTCTTCAGCCGGAAGCGAAAAAGCTGCTTAATTTTTTGCGTTGCGTCAAATAAATGGCATCACTATTTTGTGATTTTAATCACCATTTCAGAAAGCATCACTTACCTTCATTTAAATAAATATTTCAATTAATCAGTCAATAAAAAAAATTTTCCACCATTCCAGATCGCTGACCCTTTCCATTTAGTGAAGGGTTAGTGAATAAAAGGAAATTTTCATTTATTTCCCCTGCGTTAATGTTAACTGCATGTTGCAAATGTGGTTATGGGGGAAATATGTCACTACCTTTAGAAGGATTGCGCGTCATTGAAATGGGCCAGTTGATAGCTGGACCAATGGCAGGACGCATGCTGGCAGAGTTTGGTGCCGATGTAATTAAAATAGAGCCACCTAAAAAAGGTGACCCATTGCGCAAATGGCGCATGCTGCACAATGAAACGTCTGTCTGGTGGGCTGTCCAGTCACGTAATAAACGTTCAGTTACGCTCGATTTACGCCAGCCTGAAGGGCAGGAAGTCGCGTTATCTCTGTTAAAAGAAGCAGACATTCTGATTGAAAACTTTCGCCCTGGCACACTCGCTAAATGGGGCATGAGCTGGGAAAAACTGCACGCCCTCAACCCCAGACTCATCGTGCTCAGCGTCTCGGGATACGGGCAAACAGGCCCTTATCGTGATCGTCCTGGATTTGGAGTGATTGGCGAAGCGATGGGTGGGCTGCGTTTTTTATCTGGCGAGGCGGGTCGTACGCCAGTGCGGGTAGGGGTTTCGATTGGCGACTCACTGTCTGCTTTACATGGTGTCATAGGGATCCTGCTGGCCTTACGACATCGAGATCAGAGCGGTGACGGGCAACAGATTGATGTCGCACTCTACGAATCAGTGTTCAATATGATGGAGAGCCTGCTGCCGGAATATTCCGTCTTCGGAGCTATTCGTCAGCCTGCGGGTAGCTGCTTGCCCGGCATCGCCCCAACGAACGCCTATCGCTGTAAAGATGGAAAGTATGCCCTGATTGCCGGCAACGGTGACTCTATTTTCTTGAGATTAATGGAAATCATTAATCGTCCCGATCTCGCCGCCAACCCCACATTTGCACATAACGATGGTCGGGCAAGACACGCCAATCTGCTGGATGCCGCTATCTCGCAGTGGGCTGAGAAATTTACCCTGACGGAGGTTCTTGCTTCACTTCACGAAGGGGGGATACCTGCCGGAAAAATTTATGACGCCAGTGACATAGCCAGTGACCCACACTATCAGGCCCGGGATATGTTGCTCGTCGATACCCTTGATGACGGCACCCCCGTCACGCTGCCGGGTATAGTCCCCAAACTTATGTCAACCCCCGGAAACGTTCGAACGAGGGCTCCTCAGTTAGGGGCGAACACCGACGAAGTATTAGCTGAACTGGGATTTGACGATGCGACACGGCGCGACCTGCGCGCCCGCGGCATTATTTAAGGGGAGCCACATGACTAAATTAGCAAAAAATATTTACATTCAGGAAGTCGCGCCACGGGATGGTTTGCAAAATGAGGCGCAATTTGTCCACACGGAGGATAAAGTCGTATTCATTGATGCCCTAAGCCTGTGCGGCTACGCCAAAATTGAAGCGACATCATTCACTTCCCCCAGGGCGATCCCGGCATTAAAGGATGCCGAGGATGTGATGAAACGGATCAAGCGCCAGCCTGGTGTGGAATACACTGTACTGGTCCCTAACCTTCGCGGCGCAGAACGGGCATTACATTGCGGTATCGATGAAGCCAACCTGGTGATGTCCGCCAGTGAAAGTCACAACCTGACCAATTTACGTATGCGCCGTCAGGATTCAGTTCATCAACTGAGCGAGGTCATTCAGGTTTTTACCGGAAGCGCTGTGGCTATAAATGTTTCCCTCTCGACGGCATTTGGCTGCCCGATGGAAGGACCAGTTGAAAAAACCACCCTATTACGGCTAATTGAAACTTTCGCGCAAAAAGAGGTTCGTGGCATTACGTTGTGCGATACCACAGGCATGGCATACCCCTCTCAGGTCGAGGAGGTATGTCGCTTAGTACGCAGCTATTTCCCCCAGTTACAGTTCACATTACATTTTCATGATACCCGGGGTATGGCACTCGCTAATACACTGGCCGCGTTATCCACCGGAATCGATCGCTTTGATGCGTCACTGGGTGGCCTGGGCGGATGCCCCTATGCGCCGGGCGCCAGTGGCAACGTCAGCACCGAAGACATGGTTCATATGTTGCAACTTATGGGGTATCAAACAGGAGTCGATCTTGATGCCGTTATCAGCGTGGCAAAAACACTTCCGGCACTGATTGGCCACAATATTCGCTCAAGTGTGACGCGTGCCGGGAAAACGGATGATCTGCATCCCATCCCTCTTTCATTCGAACAAGGACTCGTGAACAAATGCCAAAAGATTCAGGAAGCCCCCTGAATTCCCTGCATGAACATAGTTGCTTGCTTGATTCCACATAATATTAATTAAATTATTGAGTATAAAAGCATGAAAATAGTGTTTTTAGATGGTGATACTTTGCCACAACCGTTGAAAAAACCTTCCTGGTGTGATGTATGGGATTACCGGGGTTCAACCAGCAAAAATGAGATCGCAGCGGCACTTAATAATGCTGAAATCGTCATTACCAACAAAGTCGAGTTGCGAGAAGACCTGCTACGCGATCTACCCGCGTTACGGTTTATTTGTGTGACCGCCACGGGGTTTGATTGCATTGATACCGGGTATTGCCGCGAGCGCGGGATTGCGGTGAGCAACGTGCCGGGCTATTCCGCCAATAGCGTGGCTGAAGGCGTAATAGGCTTTATCTTCGCGCTTCGCCGCCACCTTAAAGATTATCTGCATGCAGCTGGCCGTGAATGGTCAGATTCAACACATTTTTGCCTGCATCGTGCACCTATCAGAGATATCAGAGACGCGACATTAGGGATTATTGGCCGCGGAGATATTGGTAATCATGTGGCGAGGCTGGCTAAAAGCATTGGCATGAAAGTCATGTTCGCCGAGCGCAAAGGTGCATCTGAAATACGTGAAGGTTATGCTCGCTTTGAGGACGTTATTTCTCAAAGTGACGTCATTACTCTCCACTGCCCTTTGAATGAGAGCACCCGGGAAATGATTGATATGGTGACGCTCAGGCAAATGAAACCGGAAGCGTTACTGATTAACACCGCGCGTGGCGCGCTAATCAATGAAACAGATTTGGTAAGTGCGCTGCGAGAAGGGATCATCAGCGGCGCGGCGCTGGATGTACTGGGAACCGAGCCGCCGCCCGCGTCTCATCCTCTTCTGGACCCGAGGCTAAAAAACCTCATCGTCACGCCGCATATCGCCTGGGCGAGTCACAGTAGTGTAACTAATCTTATTAAAGTCCTGGAATATAACCTGGCGGGATATTATTCCGGACAGATAAAAAACAGAGTCGTTTGAATAATAAAATGCAGCAATAAAGCTGCGCATATACCCTGCATCTTACCTTAAATAGATTATTACCCGAGGAAACTTCCATGTTCACAAGCATCGCAACCTCGAATAAAATAAATAAACTGTCCTGGTATAAGCATTTGTATGTTCAGGTGATATTAGCCATCATTATTGGTATTGCCGTTGGGCACTATTTCCCGGAAACGGGCGAGGCGATGAAACCATTTGGCGATACTTTTATAAAAGTTATCAGGATGCTGATAGCCCCAATCATTTTCTGTACCGTAGTTACTGGTATTGCAAGTATGAAAAGCCTTAAAAGCATCGGCAAAATTGGTGCCAAATCGCTTATTTATTTTGAAGTTCTGACCACCCTTGCATTGATCATTGGTCTGGTAAGTGTAAACATTATGAAACCCGGCGTTGGGATGCATATTGATCCTACCTCACTGGATGCGAGCGCCGTAGCCAGTTATACCCAGGCTGCCCATGAACAAAGCGTCAGTGGTTTTTTAACACATATCATTCCCGATACCGTGTTCGGTGCTTTTACTGACGGGAATATTCTGCAAGTTCTGTTCATTTCGGTGCTGTTTGCATTCGGTTTGCAACTAATGGGCGAGGCGGGGAAAGCTTTGCTGACAACTATCGAGATGATTTCTCACGTCTTCTTCCGCATGCTAAAAATTGTTATGTATATCGCACCACTAGGCGCTTTTGGGGGTATGGCTTATACCATCGCTAAGTATGGCCTTACTTCCCTCACCGCTTATGGAAATCTGCTGATTTGCTACTACGTTACGGGTTTAATTTTTGTCTTCGTCATACTGAATCTTATCGCCAGAATGGCCGGATTCAGCCTGATGAGCTTCCTGCGTTACATCCGTGAAGAACTTGCACTGGTGCTCGGAACCTCGTCCTCGGAATCGGCACTGCCACGCATGATGACAAAGCTTGAAAAGCTCGGTTGCGAGAAGTCTGTTGTCGGTTTAGTGATCCCTTCTGGTTACTGCTTTAACCTGGATGGCAGTTGCATCAATATGACGGTACTGGCAATTTTTATCGCCCAGGCGCTGGATATTGATCTGACCTTTCAGCACCAGGTCATTCTGTTGCTCATTCTGCTGCTGACCTCTAAAGGTGCAGCCAGTGTCAGTGGAGGCGCTTTTATCACCCTCGCCGCTACGCTGGGTTCAACACATACCATCCCTGCCGCGGGTCTGGTGCTGGTTTTGGGTGTTTACCGCTTTATTTCAGAAGGTGGCGCGTTGATCAACGTGATTGGTAATGGTGTGGCAACACTGGTGATCTCTCGCTGGAATGGTTCCCTAAATATGGAACAATTGCAGGAAGAACTGAATCATGGCGTTAACAAAAAGTCGCTACCAGAAAATGCTGTGATGGAAAAAACATTGAGTAAAAAAGTACCTGATAAAAACGAGATTGCCTGAAAAAACAAGAGCAATATATATCGTGTTTAATCTGTCCCAGTGTTCAATAAAAATCCATGCCAATGCGTGGTTTTTTATTGTCTGCAGCTTCTCCGTAACGAAGATACAGGCGAATTTTATTCTGCCCCCTTATTCGGCCCGCCTGCCAGCCAGCAGGAAGATCCAGCGATTTAGACGGCGCACCGCCGAATGTGCCGATATGGTGCTGCCCCATAAAATGGGGCTGCGGCGTTGTCACCACCGTTATATAGCAACTCAATTCTGGTCAAGACGTTTTGATAAGCATCCTTCAGCGCTTTGGCGTACTCTGAATTTGGCTCCAGACCGCTAGTTAAGGCATATACCCACGCATCGATGCCGGACGGGGATATTTTTTTGATGTCTGTCCAGTCGTCGTAACTGGCGCCACGCCTACCGGATAAACCTGGTGTACACTCAGCCGCGGTAAAAAACGCATCATTACAGGTCGCTTATTACGGATTTTGATGGATTTTGTGCGTATCAAAAGCCCCAGTGAACAGCTGGAGCTTTTTCTTTTGGTGGATTAATATATTTTGCCTACTATGGCACTCCCGGTGGATTCCAGCCTAGGTGTCATACGTCAATGCGGCCTCTCCGGCAGCGCGGAAAAAACCCTCCGCAACCTGCTGGGTGGCTTTTTCCTGATAGATGTCAACGCCAGGTCAGCTCCCGGCGCGGTAGTTAGTTGCCCAAAAAATCCCCCCGGTGTATCTACGGCATGTAGACTTTTTATACTCAACCGAATATCGCGGCTCCTTGTAAAATCCTCTCCCACAACCCGTATAAGACGCAAGCCATGACAAGGGCTACGGCCCCAAAGGCAACCGCCATTAATCGCGCCAGCGCTCTGTATGTGGCGCTTCCTGATGGTATCTCAAGTCCGAATTCATGGAACCGCTCACCCAGTCGCCAGACGAACAGCCCGAATACTAGAAAGATAAACGCGATCACCCCACTTATCATTGGTAGACTCGACCTGATACCGAACATCAGGTCGTTACCGGCGATAACCAGACCGTTCAGTACCGCTGCCAGCGCCGCAGCGCGAGAAAAATACTTCGTTTTCATCATTTTCCCTACAGCGTGCGAATGTATAACGTGATCTGGACAATGTGTAGCGTCAACGTAGATTTTCTCCTTACCTCTTAATGGCGTTAGCCGATCAATTATGAAGGTCAAAATGGTCGTTGGTCATGAAGAATTTTTCCATATAAACGCCCAGTCTGCACAAGTTTGTCACAATGCTTTCAGGGTGTTGCTCCATCTCGTGAATAGCAACCTGTACACTTTTAATCTTCGCCCCCTGGTGTGCGAGCTGTCGGGCGCATGAGGCATAACCGCGTTCCAAACTATCTACTCGTGTACGTAGCTTAACGTTTTCTTCTTCGCTCGCTATGGCACGGCGTTCGGATTTCACGACCTCACGGATCAGTGCTGCGACCAGTACTATAAGTAATACGACGTACAGCCATTCCACATGCATTTAGCTGCGCTCCACACTCGTTTTTGCCAGCTCCGCGCGCAGGTGTCTAACCTGTGACCGGCTTACCGCCAGCGCAATCAGCAACAGTGCGATCACAATGACGACAGCGGTCATACGGACGACCTCACCAGGGCTTTACGCAGCCTGGCGACCTGAAATGCGGTCGAAGTGAAACCGCTCACCGGGTGGCACGCAGACCCCCCGTCTTTTGGGTACGTCTCGATCAGCTCCGACAGCATTTCTTCGGCTTCAGCCAGCTTACGTGAAGCTGCATCAAGCAGAATAAGACGGTTCTTGCGCTCCTGGTCAACGGGTACGTCTGCCAGGCTCTTATGTGCAATAGGTGATGGTGGTGGATTCTGTTTGTCGATCATGCTCATTGCTCCATGAGGTAGTGCCACCAATCCGGCGGCGCTGAATCATTAACGTGGACGGTATACAGCACGCAATAACGATGCGGCACTGGCCTCTTCGTCATCCAACAGGATTGGCGGCGGTGATGTTGTGAAAATAAGGTTGCCTTTCGCTGTAAAAGTGAGCGTGTCTGGCTTCATGGTGTTTCCTGGGTAGCTACGGCTCCATGTTTTTGCTTTAGCGTTTGGACGCCTCAGGTCTTCAGCCTGTCCGCACCCTACGCCGTTCTTGTCACACTGCTGCACCTGAATGGTGACGCTATCTATCTCTGTTACGCGCAAGGTATCAGCTCCGTGGTATGTCATGAGATCATACAGACGCATATCGCCATAATCGGCATGCGCCAGGCCTGCAGCCACTAGCGCCAGGGTTGCTATTGAGATTTTAATCATGGGGTGTCCTTCTTTGATAAAGCGTCATCAGTGGCAGAGTGGTTAGAACTGGTTACTTTCGCAATCGGACAGGAATATAGCCGCTGATTGTGCGGCGTGTTCTGCGTCGCTTGCGGCGATTTGCGCGTCGTCCAGGCTATCAGCCGTGGTGGCATCGTTGGCATTAATTGCGGCGCTCTGGACAGCTGCGCGAGCTGCATCGATGTCGCACGCTTTCGCGTTGCCGGTCGCCAGTATTGCCAGTGAGAAAATCAGCGCAGCGGTATTGGTCTTAATCATTGCGACTCTCTTGTCTGTTGAATTCGTCATAAGGCGCCCAGTGGCGCGTGTCGTAGTCGTGAGCTATTGCAAGCCATTTCCAAAATGTAAGGCCACGGCTCGCCAGAAACTCGCTCAGTCGTTGTTAGCGCATCAGCTGCAGTAAGACGTATTGCCTACCGGCGAGCAGATATGACGGCGAACAATGTTTTCAGTTTCATAGTTGTATTCCCAAAAATCACCGGAAACGCCGGGGCGTTGTTACATTCCAGTGCCCCGTCCGTGGGCGGAACGGATAAAACGAGCCGTAGCGTGCGATACCTCCGCCAGAACGGCACCAAGGCGATTTTCTGCGGCTTTGTCACCCTTAAGGCCATCAAATGCTTCTCGCAGTTTCTCGGGGTCATCCAGCGTGATAGAGACGACTTCCAGAGCGGTGCCGAATCCACGCCCGGCTTCTGCGTTGTTTACGCCAGGGCTAACCATCGCCAGGACTTCAGCAGCAGAACGGGCGGCATAGGACAGATCGCACGTTGCTAACACATCCCTGCCGGGGTCGCATTTGATGTCGTGCAGTTCGGCTGATGCAGCTGCCAGCTGCGATCGGTAGGCTTCAACCGCCGCTACCATGTCGTGTGCATGCGCTGCGCTGGCGGTCAGCATTACGGCGATAACAGCAGCGATGGCGTTTTGCATTTTGGTGTTCAATGGGCAGTGCCTCTGTATTTTCTGTGTCCGATATGTCGGTTGTATGCTTCGTGAGTGATCAGCTCCCAAGCGGTTTCGCAGTAGTGCTGCTGGTTTTTTACACACTAGCCGGTGGCGAATTCCGACGTTCAGCGCTATAAAACCGGAGTGCAGTTTCCTGGCGTGAACCTCTCCAGCGATATACGCCACTAGGAGTGTGGTAGCGCGTTGTTACACATCGCTGGATATCCCTTTACCGGTCTTCATGGCGCTTGCATCACGACAGGCGGCAGCTCTTTGAAGTTGAGCGGCATCAGATCGCCTGCGTCGGTTAACGCGCCAGCTGGTGGCTGTGGATACGTTGTTTTCTGGGTGACGGCCTTCAGCGCGGCACAATAATCCTTACTGCCTGCCGGGTACTCAGTGTGTACGTCCTTCAGCAGGCCTTCGCTGGTCAGCTTTATACGCAGTACGCAGGATTGACCAGCAAACTGGTGCGGGTTCGGCAGCAGACGGTAAATCTGGCGACCGACTACAGCGCCATATTCGCGGCTCAATGCGACCGGGCTTGGCTTCGTGTAAAGTGGTGCGGTGCGGTCGGTTGATTCCACCTTTGCACATTCCATCGCCTGCGGGTTGCAGTCGCCAATCGGGTTCTTAATCGTGCATCCAGACATCGCCGTAGCCGCCAGGGAGATCAGGACAATGATTTTTAATTTCATCGTGCTTCTCCGCTTCTCAGTAATGGAAACCGCCACCAGTACGACCGCCGCCGATGTGATCGCCGCTGGTGCCGACCCCTCCAGCACTATGGCTGTTCTGGGCATTCTCTGAACCGTTACCACGTCCGCCGTGGTCGCTGCTGCCGTGGTCGTGGTTGTTGTTGCCACCACGGGTGGTGTCGCGGAAATAAGACGGGGCGGGGGCAGAT
>NZ_JANEWH010000014.1:0-54159 GCF_028069715.1 Kluyvera sp. Awk 3
CTACCTCATGTAATAGGGAATATGTAATGAAAGGAAAATTGGCCGCAGTCGCATTTTTCACCTCTATGGGCATTGTTTCTTCAGTCATGGCTCAGGATGGTACCGTTAATTTTACCGGTAAAATCATCGAAGCCGGTTGCCAGGTTAACAGCACCGTCGCCAACCCGCAGACCGTTGAGCTGGGCGAAGTGGCAAAAACTGCTTTTGCTGCGCCAGGCGATACGGCAGCCACGACCGAATTCACCCTGGTGTTAAGCGGCTGCCCAGCTGATCTGCTGGGCAAACCGGTTTCCGTTAAATACGACGGTAAGCCAGATACCATCAATAACGACTACCTGCAGTTGACCGGCTATGGCACCGCGAGCGTCGCCAAAGGCGTTGCCATCCAGTTGCTGAACGCAGACAGCTCCGCGCTGCCGCTGGGCGCCAAATCCAATGAAGTCACCATCAAAGGAACGGCCGAGGCACCGGCTGACACCAGCCTCGACTTCTTCGCTCGCTATATTGCTACCGAAGCCACCATTAACGGTGGTGACGCGAATGGTTCCGTTAACTTTACGCTGACCTACAACTAAGCCTCTGAGTACGGCATGACTCGTTATTAAGAATGAATAAAGCCGGGTATCTCCGGCTTTATTTTTCGAGGTATAAGCAATGAATAAATATATTCCAATCGTTGTCGTCTCGTTGCTATCAGCATCCGTGCAGGCAGGCGTTATTGTCGGGGGGACCCGTGTCATTTATAACGGTGAAAAAAAAGAGACCTCGATTAGCGTCAAAAATCCCGACAAGTCATCCTTTTTAATTCAGTCATGGAGCGATGCCGGAGAATCCAGCACGGATAAATCACCGTTTATGGTCACGCCACCGCTATTTCGCCTTGGCGGCGGGCAAGAAAACACCCTGCGGATTATTCGCACCGGCGGCAATCTTGCCGAAGACCGTGAATCGCTTTACTGGCTGAATATTAAGTCGATCCCGGCGACCGAAAAGAAAGATAACGTCAACACCCTGCAAATAGCGGTGAAAACGCGCATCAAATTAATTTATCGCCCGCAGTCTCTGACGCAACAACCGGAAGATCTTACCGGGAAACTCAGCTGGCAGCGCAGTGGCAACAAGCTCACCGTCAGCAACCCCACAGCCTATTACATGAACTTCAGCACGTTAAAGGTCGGCGCCAGTACAGTGAAGGATGCCACCTACGTGGCGCCCATGAGCGCAGCCAGTTTTAGCATCCCCAACGGCGCCAGCGGCGATGTGAGCTGGACGCTGATTAACGACTTTGGCTCCATCGGCAGCGAGCACCGCGCGCGCCTTTAACACCAGCACCGAAAGGAAATCGGGATGAATGCAGACGCATACAAAAAAAGAATGACGCTGAGTCAGATCGCCTGCTTTATTGCCTTACAGTGCGCCTTACCGCTGTGCAGCAGCGCGCTGGCCCGCGAATACTTTAACCCGGCGCTGCTGGGGATTGACGGGCCGGGGAAAGATCTGACCGACCTCTCCGCCTTTGAAGAAGGCGTCGGCCAGATGCCCGGCACCTACCGGGTTAACGTCCTGCTCAACAAAACCGCCCTCGGCGTGTATAACGTTGAGTTTGTCACGCAAAAAGACGCCGCAGGAAATACCACGCTGCAACCGTGTCTGAGCGTCGCCACGCTGAAGGAATTTGGCATTCGCACCGACCAGTTTCCCCGCCTTGCGGGTGACTGCGCCGATCTAAGCGTCATCCCACAGGCGAGCGCGGAATTTATCTTTGAGCGTCAATTGCTGCAGCTTTCGGTGCCACAGGCCGCTGTCAGCAATCACGCTCGCGGCTACGTCGCGCCGGAACGGCTGGATGAAGGCATCAACGCTCTGCTGCTAAACTACAGCTTCAGCGGCGATAACACTGAAGCCCGCCATAGCGGCATGTCGGACTCCGACAGTTACTATTTGAGCCTGCGTCCAGGATTGAACGTGGGCCCGTGGCGTATTCGTAACTACAGCACCTGGAACCGTAGCGACAACGGCGGCAATGCGCAGGAGAGCTGGGATTCGCTCTATACCTACGCGCAGCGCAATATTATTGCGCTAAAGAGCCAGTTGACGGTCGGCGACAGCACCGCGCCGTCGGATATGTTCGACAGCGTGCCATTTCGCGGCGCGCAGCTGGCCTCCGACGACGATATGCTACCGGACAGCCTGCGCGGCTATGCCCCGGTAGTGCGCGGCATCGCCCGAACCAACGCGCAGGTGATCATCAAGCAAAACGGCTACACCATTTACCAGAGCTACGTCTCGCCAGGCGCCTTTGAAATCACCGACATGTATCCGACCGGCAGCAGCGGCGACCTCGACGTCACCATTAAAGAGGCCGACGGCAGCGAGCAGCATCAGACGGTGGCCTTCGCGTCATTGCCGGTGTTGCAGCGTGAAGGACGGTTCAAGTACAGCCTCACCAGCGGCCAGTATCGCCCCTATGACGGCGATATCGACAAAGAAATGTTTACCCAGGCCACCGCGATTTACGGCCTGCCCGCAGGTTTCACTATCTATGGCGGCGGACAATTCTCTCAACATTATCAGGCGTTGCTCGGCGGCGTGGGGAAAAACTTTGGCGAGCTGGGCGCGGTGTCGATTGACGGCACGCAGGCGTGGTCGACGCAGAAAGACCGGGATAAAGAAGGCGGTCAATCCTGGCGCGTGCGCTACAGCAAAAACATCCTTGAAACCGGGACCAACGTCTCTATCGCGGGCTATCGTTACTCCACTTCCGGCTACTACACGCTGTCGGAAGTACTGGACACCTGGCGCGAAGATGAATGGCGCACCAACGATGACCGTCGTCGCAACCGCGCTGAATTTCAGCTCAGCCAGAATATCGGCGAACACTTTGGCTCGCTGTCATTGACCGCCATGAGCGAAGACTACTGGAACAGCGACCGCCAGATGCGCTCTATCGGCGTGGGCTACAGCAATAGCTGGGCAGGCGTGACTTATAACCTGAACTACAGCTATAACCGCAATACCACCGATACCGACAGCGATAAGATCTACGCCGAAGATCAGATCTTCTCATTAAGCATCAACGTGCCGCTCGACCGCTGGCTCAGCAACAGCTACGCCTCCTACAGCCTGAATGCCAGCAAGCGCGGCGACACCAGCCATAACGTGGGTTTAAACGGTTCGCTACTGGAAGACCGTAACCTCAACTGGAACGTGCAGCAGAGCGAAACCAACCACGGCGAAGGCAGTGGCGGCTACGCCAGCCTGGATTATCAGGGCACTTACGCGCGGCTCAACACCGCCTACAGCTATGACCACGATCAAAAGCGCGTCAACTATGGCATTGAAGGCGGCGTCGTGGCGCATGCGCACGGCGTAACGCTAAGCCAGGCGCTGGGTGAAACCGCTGCATTGGTGGAAGCGCCCGGTGCCGGCGGCGTGACCGTCAGTAACCAAACCGGGGTCAGAACCGATTTTCGCGGCTACACCGTAGTGCCGTACGTCACGCCCTACCGAGAATCAACGGTATCGCTGGACACCGCCACCCTGCCCGACGGCGCCGACGTCGAACTGACCAGCAAAATCATTACCCCAACTCGCGGTGCGATTGTGCGCGCGCATTTTGATACTCGCGTGGGCAAACGGGTGCTGATGACGTTAACGCGCAGTAACGGCGAGGCGGTACCGTTTGGCGCGCTGGTGACAGACGCTGACAACACCGCTGGCAGCATCGTCGGTGACAACGGCCAGGTTTATCTGACGGGGATGGCCGATAGCGGGACGGCACTGGCGAAATGGGGCCAGGGGCCCGCTCAGCAGTGCCGCATAAACTGGCAATTACCCAGCGCCACGCCCGCCAGCGGCGTACTGGAAGTCAAAACATCATGTCGGTAAAAAATATAAGGATATATATGATGAGAGCGCGACTCCTCCCTCTGCTGATTGCCAGCAATGTGTTGATCGCTCATACAGCGCAGGCCGACTATTTTAGTTCCGTCGCCACACACACCATGAGCTACGATCTCGACAACTGGAAAATCGGTATCCCTGACACCACAGGCGCAAGCTCCGGCTGGTGGACCGATGCGGGTTCTGTCAATGTTGGGATAAATCCAAGTTCGACCACGGGTTCCTACATGGTACTGCAGGTTGATGGTGTGCTGGTGGGCGAAAACACTTACGCCACCAGCAACCCTGGAGTGGGCATTAAGTACAGAACCTCCATTTCATCGTTTACCAATACGGCGGGAAATGGCGAGACCGCGCCCGATTTTCGCTTCAGTTTGGGGATCCCGGAAGCAGGCAACCCCACATCAACCTTTTTGCATGTTTCCTATCAGTTGGTCAGGCTGACGGATAAAGTCCCTGCAGGCAAGATCACCTCTTTGCCGCCGGTTACGGCTATTTTTCACAACCCGGACGGCCTCGGCGAGGCGGTTATCTCGCGGTTAATTTATACCGGTGCCGCCTCCACGCAACCACAGTACCACGCCTGCGATATCGTGGCGCCCACTGAAATCCAGCTTACGCCTTTGTACGGCAATGCGCTGCAAAACGGCGCGCAGGGTAGCCAACAGGCGGAAACCATACAGTTGACCAACTGCCCAGGCGCCATTAACGGTATCTCCTACAATTTTTCCGCCGTATACGGTACTCATAACGCGGCAAATGGCGTGCTCAATACGGTGAGCGGCGACGGTTATGCGCAAAATGTGTATATCCAGGTACAAAACGCCGACGGCACGCCTCATCAGGTAAATACCGCCATCCCACTGGACACCTACGACGGTTCCGGCGACTACACCCTGCCCGATTTTAAAGTGGCCTATTTCATTGACGATGCCAACAGCGTCAGAGCGGGCAACGTCAAATCAGCCATTGAACTCAAAGTGACCTACAACTAATAAGGACGATTTATGCACATCGTAAACGGAAACAAAATGGCGCTAAGTCTGCTGGTCTGCGCAGGGTTGTTCTCAGCGACAAGTCAGGCGGTTAATATCGATATTACAGGTAAGGTTGTCGCTTCCCCCTGCGTGGTCAACGGCAATAATGAATCTCTGGCGGTTAACTTAGGCGATAACATTCAGGCCGATTCGCTATCCGCCAGCGGCAGCGCCACCACGTGGGCTGACGTGACGCTCAGGCTCACCAGTTGCCCGGCCTCTACGACCTCGTTTAGCGTGGCGTTTGCCGGGACCGCCGACACCGACACCAACTACTACAAAAATACCGGCACTGCCACCAATCTGAAGCTGGAACTGACGGACAGCAGCAGCAACAGCGCCTATAAGAATGGGGCAAAGCTAGAAAACGTCGCGATTCCCACCGCCACTCATGCCTATGACCTGGTGATGCGTGCCCGTGCGGTATCGAACGGCAGCGTGATGCCAGGGACCATTGTCGGTCAGGTACAAGCCACCTTTACCTATCAGTAATTCAGGAGAGACAATGGCGCACCGGATAAGCAAACTGCTGCCTGCCCTGGCCTGCCTGTGGGCGGTGAGCGGCCTTCATGCTGTGCAGGCTACCGATATTAATCTGAGCGGCACCGTAGTGGCTTCCGCCTGTACGGTGGATACGGGAACCAAAGAACAGACGGTCACCTTTGAACAGGCGCGCGCCGTTGACTACCCAAACGTTGGCGATACCAGCGAATGGCAGGATTTCACGCTGACGCTCTCCGCTTGCCCGCCGTCAACCACCCAGGTCACGGCGCTGTTCAGCGGCGATGCCGATTCCGTTGACACGACCAAGTTCGCCAACGCCCAGGGCAGCGCCAGCGGCATGGCGCTGCAAATTATGACCCGCGACCATCTCAGCGAGCTATCACCGGCAGGAAGACTGGTAACGCCCGTCGATAGCACCAGCCGCCGGGCGGTCTTCCCGCTCTCGGCGCGCATGTATACCCCTACGGGCGCGGTCACCGCCGGTGAGTTTAAGGCCACCGTTCAGCTCACCTTTACTTACCAGTAGCCGTATTCATGGCATAAAAAAACGGAGCGCTTAGCGCTCCGTTTTTATTGGCTTTGCGACCAACTACACGCGTTTGAAAATCAGCGAGCCGTTGGTGCCACCGAAGCCGAAGGAGTTACACAGCGTGTACTCCATCCCGCTTACCTGGCGTGCTTCGTGAGGTACGAAGTCCAGGTCGCAACCTTCATCCGGGTTATCCAGGTTGATGGTTGGCGGAACGGTCTGATCGCGCAGCGCGAGGATAGAGTAGATAGATTCTACTGCACCCGCCGCGCCCAGCAGATGGCCGGTCATGGATTTGGTGGAGCTGACCAGTACGCGGCTGGCGGCGTCGCCGAAGACAGACTTCACGGCCTGCGCTTCTGCTTTATCGCCCGCTGGCGTAGAGGTACCGTGGGCGTTAACGTAGCCAATCTGGCCCGCTTCAATACCCGCGTCGCGAATAGCGTTAACCATCGCCAACGCCGCGCCCGCGCCGTTTTCCGGCGGTGACGTCATGTGGTACGCATCGCTGCTCATACCAAAACCAACGACTTCAGCATAGATTTTCGCGCCGCGTTTTTTCGCGTGCTCGTACTCTTCGAGTACCACCATGCCCGCGCCGTCACCCAGCACGAAGCCATCGCGATCTTTATCCCACGGACGGCTTGCCGCCTGCGGGTTATCGTTACGCGTAGACAGCGCACGCGCGGCACCAAAGCCACCGACACCCAGCGGGGTACTGGCTTTTTCTGCGCCGCCGGCAACCATCGCATCCGCATCGCCATAAGCGATAATACGTGCTGCCTGACCGATGTTATGCACACCAGAAGTACAGGCGGTCGCGATAGAGATGCTTGGCCCACGCAGACCGAACATGATGGTCAGGTGACCCGCCACCATGTTAACAATCGTGGACGGAACGAAGAAGGGGCTGATCTTACGCGGCCCGCCGTTTACCAGCGAACTGTGGTTTTCTTCGATCAAGCCGAGGCCGCCAATACCGGAGCCGATAGCGGCGCCAATACGGTGAGCGTTCTCTTCCGTCACTTCAAGGCCAGAATCCTGCATGGCCTGAACGCCAGCGACAATTCCATATTGAATGAAGGCATCCATCTTGCGCTGTTCTTTGCGCGAGATAATGTCATCACAGTTAAAATCCTTTACTAAGCCAGCAAATTTGGTTGCATAGGCGCTAGTATCGAAATGGTCGATCAGGCTGATGCCACTCTGACCGGCAAGGAGAGCTTTCCAGGTAGACTCTACGGTATTGCCGACAGGAGACAACATGCCCAGTCCGGTCACAACTACACGACGCTTAGACACGTTTGTCCTCCAGGGAGGGATTAAATAGATACTTGTGGGACAAAAGGATAAAACTCAGGCGGTCGAATGACCGCCTGGAGATGTTCACTTACGCCTGGTGACCGTTGATGTAATCAATGGCAGCCTGAACGGTGGTGATTTTCTCAGCTTCTTCGTCCGGAATCTCAGTATCAAACTCTTCTTCCAGAGCCATTACCAGCTCAACGGTGTCAAGAGAATCTGCGCCCAGGTCTTCAACGAAGGAAGCATTGTTGGTCACTTCTTCCTGCTTAACGCCCAGCTGTTCGCCGATGATTTTCTTAACGCGTTCTTCGATAGTGCTCATACTCTTAAATTTCCTATCAAAACTCGCTTTCGCGATGGTTTTCGTAGTGTATAAAATGTTGAAAAATTTGCAACTAAATCCCGGCAGGTCATACCACGATTTTACGCTATTTTGCGGGTTTTTGCCCTCATAACGCAAATGATTTTGCACTAATCATACTCAGACATACGTAGATTGCCCGTTGTCTGAGCACTTTGTGCAAAACACGATCAGACCATGTACATCCCGCCGTTTACGTGCAACGTTTCACCAGTGATGTAACTTGCTTCGTCGGAGGCCAAAAATGCAACCGCACTGGCGATTTCATTTGGAGAGCCGAGGCGCCCCGCAGGAACTGCCGCCAGTGTACCCGCACGCTGCTCATCGGTCAGCGCACGCGTCATGTCCGTTTCAATAAAGCCCGGAGCAACAACGTTCACAGTAATTCCGCGTGACGCAACTTCACGCGCCAGTGATTTACTGAAGCCGATCAGACCTGCTTTCGCCGCAGCGTAGTTAGCCTGACCCGCATTTCCCATGGTACCAACCACAGAACCGATAGTGATGATACGCCCATGACGCTTTTTCATCATAGCGCGCATTACCGCTTTTGACAGACGGAAAACAGATGACAGGTTGGTTTCGAGGATATCGTTCCACTCGTCATCTTTCATGCGCATTAACAGGTTATCACGAGTAATCCCGGCATTATTGACCAGAATGTCGACTTCGCCAAATTCCGCGCGGATATTTCCCAGAACAGATTCAATAGATGCCGGGTCGGTCACATTCAACATCAGACCTTTACCATTGGCACCCAGATAGTCGCTGATCGCCTGCGCGCCGCTTTCGCTGGTCGCAGTGCCGATAACTTTTGCGCCGCGAGCGACGAGAGTTTCAGCGATTGCGCGGCCAATACCGCGGCTTGCACCTGTTACCAGGGCAATTTTTCCTTCAAAGCTCATGCTTTCCTCTTTTATTGCGCAAGTGCCGCTGACAGGGCAGCCGGCTCATTGATGGCCGATGCAGTCAGGGTATCTACAATACGTTTGGTCAGGCCGGTGAGAACTTTACCCGGGCCAACTTCATACAGATGCTCTACGCCCTGGGATGCCATAAACTCAACGGTTTTGGTCCACTGAACCGGGCTGTACAGCTGGCGAACCAGCGCGTCGCGAATCGCGTCGCCGTCGGTTTCGCACTTCACGTCGACGTTGTTCACTACCGGAACGGTCGGCGCGTTAAAGGTGATTTTCTGCAGCTCAACCGCCAGTTTCTCCGCAGCTGGCTTCATCAGCGCGCAGTGAGACGGCACGCTGACCGGCAGCGGCAGCGCACGCTTAGCGCCAGCGGCTTTACAGGCGGCACCTGCACGTTCAACCGCTTCTTTATGACCGGCGATAACCACCTGGCCCGGCGAGTTGAAGTTAACCGGAGAAACAACCTGCCCTTCAGCAGATTCTTCACACGCTTTAGCAATAGAGGCATCGTCGAGGCCGATGATCGCCGACATGCCGCCGGTGCCTTCCGGAACCGCTTCCTGCATGAATTTGCCGCGCATCTCAACCAGACGCACCGCGTCAGCGAAAGCAATCACGCCCGCGCAAACCAGCGCGGAGTATTCACCCAGGCTGTGACCGGCCATCAGCGCCGGTGCTTTACCGCCCTGCTGCTGCCATAAACGGTACAGCGCAACGGAAGCCGTCAGCAGCGCAGGCTGAGTCTGCCAGGTTTTGTTCAGCTCTTCAGCAGGACCCTGCTGGGTCAGCGCCCACAGATCATAGCCCAGGGCTGCGGAAGCTTCATGAAAAGTTTCTTCGATAACCGGGTAGGTCGCTGCCAGTTCAGACAGCATGCCTACCGCCTGTGAACCCTGCCCCGGGAACACGAAAGCGAATTGCGTCATGTTTTTTATCCTTATACTTAGAAACGAACCAGCGCAGAGCCCCAGGTGAAACCGCCGCCGAAGGCCTCCAGCAGCACCAGTTGACCGCGCTTAATACGGCCGTCGCGGACAGCTTCGTCAAACGCGCACGGCACGGAAGCGGCCGAGGTATTACCGTGACGGTCAAGGGTCACGACGACGTTGTCCATGGACATGCCGAGCTTTTTCGCCGTCGCGCTGATAATACGTAAGTTCGCCTGGTGCGGCACCAGCCAATCCAGCTCAGAACGGTCGAGGTTGTTAGCTTCCAGCGTTTCATCAACGATGTGCGCCAGCTCGGTCACCGCGACTTTAAAGACTTCGTTACCGGCCATCGTCAGATGGATGGAGTTTTCCGGGTGGACGCGATCGGCGTTCGGCAGCGTCAGCAGCTTACCGTAGCTACCGTCTGCATGCAGATGGGTAGAGATAATCCCCGGCTCTTCGGATGCGCCCAGCACGACGGCGCCCGCGCCGTCACCGAAGATAATGATCGTGCCGCGATCGGTTGGATCGCAAGTACGCGCCAGCGTATCCGCACCGACAACCAGCGCGTATTTCACCGCACCGGACTTCACGTACTGATCGGCCACGCTCAGTGCATAGGTAAAGCCTGCGCATGCCGCAGCGATATCAAATGCCGGCGCGCCTTTCACACCCAGCATGTCCTGAATCTGGCAGGCCGCGCTCGGGAACGCATGGGTAGCGGAAGTGGTCGCAACCACAATCAGCCCCAGTTCGCTTGCCTCGATGCCCGCCATATCCAGCGCGCGTTTGGCCGCTTCGTAACCCAGCGTAGACACGTTTTCATCAGGGCCAGCAATACGGCGCTCACGGATACCTGTACGGGTGACAATCCACTCGTCAGACGTATCAACCATTTTTTCCAGATCGGCGTTAGTCCGCACTTGCTCAGGCAGATAGCTGCCGGTACCAATAATCTTCGTATACATGTACGCTCAGTCACTTTTCGCTAATATAGCCGCCCAATTTGACTCACGGCGCTGCTGGCTTGATTACCTGCCAGATTCCGCTCTGTCAAACCCTGCGGGGTATACGGATTCCAGGCGAGCGGCAATTCGCTGAGGAACTTGTCGCTGCACCGCCTGCACTGCCTGTTCAATGGCGATCGCAAAGGCACGCTGATTAGCAGCGCCGTGGCTCTTAATCACCGTGCCGCGCAATCCTAACAGACAGGCGCCATTATACTGGTCGGGGTTGAGGTGACTGAATCGCCTTGTCAGGCTTTTTTGTAACCAACGCTTTAATAAAATCAGCCACCACGACCGTTTTTTCCCCTCGCTCTGCGATTTCAGCAGCGAAAGGAACATACGCACTACCCCTTCCATCGTCTTTAAGGTGACGTTTCCTGTAAAGCCGTCGCAAACCAGAACGTCGGTTTTGCCCGTTAACAGCTCATTGGCTTCAAGATAGCCGATATAGTTCAGAGAAGAGATTGTTTTTAGCACTAATGAGGCGTCACGAATACTATCATGACCCTTAATCTCTTCTTCGCCGATGTTAAGCAAGGCCACGCGCGGGTTAGCAATCCCCAGCACTTCCTCCGCCATCACCGACCCCATGACGGCAAACTGCACCAGCATGGTACTGTCACAGTCGACGTTAGCGCCGAGATCCAGCACTACCGTCTTGCCCTTCTGCTGATGCGGTAACACCGTCACCAGCGCCGGGCGCTCAATTCCCTGAATGGGCTTGAGCAGCAATTTAGCGAGCCCCATCAGCGCGCCGGTATTCCCCGCGCTCACGCAGGCTTCAGCCCGCCCTTCTTTCACCATCTCCAGCGCCACACGCATTGAACTACCGCGACTGTGGCGGATAGCATGCGATGGCCGCTCATCACTGGCAATAACCGACTGGGCAGGAATAATCTGCAAACGCGAACGTTGTTCGAAGTCAGCTCTGGCAAGTAATGGCGTAATGTCGTCGGGATTACCGACTAATAGAAGTGAGAGTTGCGGATTAGAACTCAGTGCCTGCAATGCTGCAGGCACCGTCACGGAAGGGCCAAAATCGCCCCCCATGACATCTAACGCCAGGGTTAGACGTGTCAAGGTATCTTCGCCGCCTGGTTCGGTGTTTCCCCGCGTGAACGGGGAAATTCCTCACTAAGCATAATCACGCTTGCGCGTGATTACTTAGCGATTACCTTACGGCCACGGTAGTAACCGTCGGCAGTGATGTGGTGACGCAGGTGTTGTTCACCAGAAGTTTTGTCTACAGACAGGCTGGTGACTGCGGTCAGAGCGTCATGAGAACGACGCATGCCACGTTTGGAACGGGTTGGTTTATTCTGTTGTACGGCCATGGACCTTACTCCTCAATTACTTTTGCTTTAAGCTGGCTAATACGGCAAATGGGTTTGGTTTCTTCGCCTCTTCAGGCAGTTCGCCAAAGACCATGTCCGCCTCGGACACTTCACAGTGTTCAGAATCATGCACCGGAACTACCGGCAAGGAGAGGATGATTTCATCTTCAACCAACGCCAGCAGATCGATTTCACCGAATTCGTTAACCTCAATCGGCTCATACGCTTCCGGGAGTGCCTCAACCTGATCGTCATTCTTGACCGGGCTGAAACAATACTTTGTGTAAACATGATGAGTAAACGGTTTCCCGCAACGCTGACATTCCAACGATACCGTGACCTTCGCATCACCGGTAATGACCGCGAGGCGTTGGTTATCGATAGCGAAGGACATTTCGCATTCCACATCACTGTCTACACTGACTACGGACGCGGCGACGCGCTCCGCCTGATCGGGGGTATAGATACCCTGGTAATCAAGGCGTTTTTGAGCCGTACGAACCGGATCGAGAGTCAGGGGTAATTTTACCTTTTGCATAGGGCGCGCATATTAACTTTGTAACGTCATAGAGTCAAAGAGAAAGGCAGCCTCAGGTGCCTTTTGCCAATAATTCGCACACATTGCGGCCTATAGTTTAAAATGTCGGAATCTAATTCGCTACAGTCTATTTGAAAAATTATGCCTGATTTGATTCTTGCCTCCACCTCCCCCTATCGCAAACAGCTGCTTGAGAAGCTCGGTATCGCCTTCGAATGTGCCGCACCGGAGGTTGATGAACTGCCGCTGCCTGGCGAAACCCCGCGCAGCCTGGTGCTACGGCTGGCGCAGTTAAAAGCGCAGGCGCTGGCGGAACGCTTTCCGAACCATCTCATTATTGGTTCCGATCAGGTCTGTATGCTGGAAGGCGAAATTACCGGCAAACCGCATACTGAGGAAAATGCGCGCTTACAATTAAAAAAGGCCAGCGGTAATGTGGTGACTTTTTATACCGGGTTGGCGCTGTATAATTCAGCAAATGGTCATCTCCAGACGGAATGTGAACCGTTCGATGTGCATTTTCGCCATCTGAGTGAACAAGAAATCCTCACCTATATTCGCAAAGAAAATCCGCTTAACTGCGCCGGCAGTTTTAAAAGTGAAGGGCTAGGCATTGCCCTCTTCGACCGTCTTGAAGGGCGCGACCCGAATACCCTGGTCGGTTTACCGCTAATAGCCTTGTGCAAAATGTTACGGCGGGAAAATCATAATCCGCTGTTAGATTAGCGTCACATCTGGCGTCGCGACGTTCTGTCGGATTACGCGACGCCGGCCTTTCCCCCTATTGTTGCTTATTCCTTCTGCGATCACAGTTTATTTTCCCGGCACCGTTACAATCCCCACTCCATATTGAAACATTGTTTTGATTTAAGGAGTAAGGATGCGTGGCAACCGTAAGATATTATTTATTCTGGCAATGCTAACCGCAATTCAGGCCACTGCCGCTGATGACTGGCAGAAACAAGGGGTGGTTGAAGGCAACCTTCCTGCCAGCTGGCAACAAATGAAAACCCAGATGCAATATCCGGACTCATGGCTTTCCGGGCACTATTCTGATTTTAAGAGCTGGCAGCAGCACGCGCGCCAGGAATTCCGCCAGGCGTTGCTGACGCCGGACGCCACCAAACCGTTCGATGAGCAGATTATCGCCAGCGAAGACCGTGGCAGCTACACCGCTGAAAAACTCGCGCTCAACATTACCGACGATAACCGCATCTCCGCCCTGATGCTCACGCCAAAAACGCCCGGCCCACATCCGGCTATCGTCCTGCTTCATGACCATGGTTCAAAGTTTGATATCGGTAAAGAGAAGCTGATTCGTCCGTGGGGTAATGCCGAGCAGCTCGCCAGCGCCCAGGCGTGGGCCGATAAGTTCTTTACCGGACGTTTTATCGGTGACGAGCTGGCGAAGCGCGGCTACGTGGTGATCGCCATCGACAGCCCCGGTTGGGGCGACCGTGGCCCAATGGTTTACGAACAGCAGCAGGCACTGGCCAGCAACTATTTCAACCTCGGCCGCTCACTGGCCGGTGAAGTCGCCTATGAGGATATGCGTACCGTCGACTTTGTCGCGTCGTTGAAAGGCGTTGATAGCAAACGCATTGGCGTGCTGGGCTTCTCAATGGGCGGTTTCCGCGCCTGGCAGTTAGCGGCGCTTTCCGAGAAGGTGGCCGCCACGGCGGTGATTTCCTGGTTTGGCACCTATGACGGCCTGATGACGCCGGGGAACAACGTGCTGCGCGGGCAGTCGGCCTTTTATATGCTGCATCCGGGAATGCCCGCGAAAATGGATATCCCCGATATTGCCAGCATTGCCGCACCAAAACCGATGCTGATTTTCAGCGGCGGACAGGACAAGCTGTTCCCGGCGAAAGCGGTAAGCGACGCCTTTGCCAAAGTCCACAAAGTGTGGGCCTCGCAAAAAGCCGACGATATGCTGGTGACGAAGAGCTGGCCAGAGCTTGGGCACGTATTTTACCAGCAACAGCAGGAGGAAGTCTTCCCCTGGCTGGATAAATGGTTAAAACCTTAACCTTTTTCCCTCAGCTCACCGCGTCGGCGGGCTGAGGGGACGTAGCTTTTTAACGTCGCCCTCAGTACTCTCTCGTCATTGATAACAATGACAACAGGAGCGCACCGTGCGCACCCCATCGCAATCCGCTTCTTCTCTATGGCTGCCGATAACGCTCGCCAGCGTGATCCTGATGATCACCATGGGCATCCGCCAGACCGTGGGTCTGTTCGTCCACCCGATCGTCATGCAAACCTCGATGAGTATTGCCGAAATCAGCATGGCTCTGGCTATCGGCCAGCTAATGTGGGGCGCTTTCCAGCCGCTGTTTGGCGCATGGGCGGATAAACGCGGCGCATTCAGCGTGCTGGTACTCGGGGCCGTGATGATTGCGCTGGGGCAGTTGGGCACGCTATGGGCCGCCTCGTTCCTGCCGTTAACGCTAGCCCAGGGGCTTCTCAGCCCGGCAGGCGCAGCGGCAGGCAGCTTTTCCGTCCTGATTGGCGTCGTGGCCAGCCGGCTACCGACGGATAAAGGCTCAATGGCCAGCGGACTGATTAACGCCGGCGGCTCCGTTGGCCAGTTTATCTTTGCGCCGCTGGTACAATTGATTATTGGCCTGCGTGGGATGGCCTCCGGGCTGGTCTTTCTGGCAATGGCCGCGCTAGCCACCATTTTTCCGTCATGGCTGTTGTGCCGCGGCGCAAAGCGTCAGGCGGCAGCGCCCACCGTCCATGTTGCCGCCGATGCGGGATTAAAGCAGCAGATCGCCCTCGCCTTTCGCAATCCCAGCTACTTGCTGCTGCACGCAGGCTTTTTAACCTGCGGTTTTCACGTGGCGTTTCTGACGACCCACCTGCCTACAGAAGCGGCCCTGTGCGGCCACGACGCCACGGTGCCCGCCATCAGCCTGTCGTTGATTGGACTGTGCAATATTGTCGGCAGCATCGTGGCTGGGTTTCTCGGCAAGCGCTATCGGATGAAGTACATTCTGGCGGTACTTTACGCCTCGCGCGCGGTGATGATCGCCCTCTTCCTGCTGTCGTCAAAATCCGAGACGGCTTTTTATCTCTTTGCTTGCGCCATCGGTTTTACCTGGCTGGCCACCGTACCACCCACCGCGGGTATCATCGGCAAGCTGTTTGGCACGCGCTACCTGGCCACATTGTTTGGCTTTACGCTGTTTAGCCATCAGATCGGCGCCTTCTTCGGTGCGTGGCTGGGTGGCGTAGCGATGCAATATGAAGGCAGCCTGACGTGGGTGTGGTATGCAGATATCGCGCTGGCGCTGCTGGCGGCACTGGTGAATCTGCCGATTAAAGAGAAAAGCGTTGCCGTTCGCCTTCGCGAAGCGGCATAAAAAAACGGGCCGCATGGCCCGTTTTTGCTTACTTCTGGTTGCGTAGCACCTGGAGACAGCGCTTGAGCTGGTCATCCATCGGCGCTTCCACGCGCATCACTTCGCCGGTCCCCGGGTGGGTGAACTTCAGCGCCGCCGCGTGTAAAAATAGACGATTCAGCCCGGTACCCGCCAGTTGCTTATCAAACTCGCGGTCGCCGTAGCGATCGTCAAAAGCGATCGGGTGCCCCGCATGCTGGGTATGCACGCGGATCTGGTGCGTACGTCCGGTCACCGGGCTACAGCGGACCAGCGTGGCGAACGCGTAACGTTCTTCTATTTTAAAGCGGGTTTCCGATGGCTTGCCTTCCTGGCTGACGCGTACGATACGCTCACCGCTCTGCAGAATATTTTTCAGCAGCGGGGCCTGTACAGCCTTCACGTGGGACTGCCACTGCCCGCGCACCAGCGCCAGGTAATCTTTCTGCATCCCCTTCTCGCGCAACTGCTCATGCAGCGAACGCAGCGCCGAACGCTTCTTCGCCACCAGCAGCACGCCGGAGGTATCGCGGTCAAGACGGTGGACCAGCTCCAGGAAGCGAGCTTCCGGGCGCAGGGCGCGCAGCCCTTCAATCACGCCGAAACTTAAGCCGCTACCGCCATGTACCGCCGTGCCGGAAGGCTTGTTCAGCACGAGGATGTGATCGTCTTCGTACAGGATCACGTCGCTCAGCGCAGCCACTTTTTGCAGATGCGGCGAAACCGCGTCCTCTTCACGCTCGGCGACGCGCACCGGCGGGATTCGCACCTCATCGCCGGCTTCCAGCTTGTATTCAGGCTTAATGCGCTTTTTATTTACCCGCACCTCGCCCTTACGCAAGATGCGATAAATCATACTCTTCGGTACCCCTTTTAGCTGGGTACGCAAAAAGTTGTCGATTCGTTGCCCGGCTTCGTCAGCGCTGATGGCAACCATTTTTACAGTCGGAGTCTCAGTTTTCATGGTGCGCGATTCTAAATATCCCGGCTCATTAGCGCCACTCATTTTTCTATGCTTATATTTATCATACCCCGTTTACCGCTGTTGCTTTTCCCAGCGAGCTGTTTGTTATTAGAACAATCTCAACGGACTGGTGAAGAAACTGTGAGTAACCGGGTGATAAAAGGTGAAAGTCAACTTGCTATAACCGGGTTACCAAGGAATAATGAAACTGTTTTCCGTGGTGAACCTGGAATAACAAGGATATATACACCAAATCATTCAAGCGGCATCAAGGCGGCAAGCGAGTGAGCCCGCAGGAACGTACCCGAGTACGTGACTAAGGTGAGCGAGTTCAGCCAACGCCGAGGCAGCCTGAAAGATGAAGTGTATGACGGAATGACCAGTTTTGTCTGTTCGATCATCCACGCAGCAATGGCGTAAGACGTATTGATCCCTCAGACAGTTAGCGGGCTGCGAGTTGCAGTCCTTACCGGTACATATACTGTACGAATTTTAGATGGCAGAAAAATAACGCAACGGGAAACATCCGTGCCAATCTCTACCTTCTGAAAGATGACGAGTATAAATGGAATCTTCTCTGGAGAGTTATCCCAGGCTGTTCCCCTAATAATTGCGCTGTGTTTCCGTTTGAAACACAGGCTACCGACACTCTGCGCCTCTTAAGCGAGCGACAACCGTGAGGTTGGCGACGTGAATAGTCACGAGGCCATCGGTTTACCCCGGAAAGGCAACACTCTGCTCGCAGCTTAGTCGTCAATGTAAGAATAATGAGTAAGTTACGATGAAAAGAATGTTAATCAACGCAACTCAGCAGGAAGAGTTGCGTGTCGCCCTCGTTGATGGGCAGCGTCTGTACGATCTGGATATTGAAAGCCCAGGACACGAACAGAAAAAAGCGAACATCTACAAAGGCAAAATTACCCGTATTGAACCGAGTCTCGAAGCCGCATTTGTTGATTACGGCGCCGAGCGTCATGGTTTCCTCCCCCTCAAAGAAATCGCTCGCGAATATTTCCCAGCCAACTACAGCTCTCACGGTCGTCCAAACATCAAAGATGTGCTGCGTGAAGGCCAGGAAGTCATCGTCCAGATTGATAAAGAAGAACGCGGCAATAAAGGCGCTGCGCTGACGACCTTTATCAGCCTCGCGGGTAGCTACCTGGTGCTGATGCCGAACAACCCGCGCGCGGGCGGTATCTCTCGCCGTATCGAAGGCGACGATCGCACCGAACTGAAAGAAGCGCTGGCTAGCCTCGAGCTGCCGGACGGCATGGGCTTAATCGTGCGTACCGCGGGCGTCGGCAAATCAGCCGAAGCGCTGCAGTGGGACTTAAGCTTCCGTCTGAAGCACTGGGAAGCTATTCAGAAAGCCGCTGAAAGCCGCCCTGCTCCGTTCCTGATTCACCAGGAAAGCAACGTGATCGTGCGTGCCTTCCGCGACTATCTGCGCCAGGATATCGGCGAAATCCTGATCGACAACCCGAAAGTGATGGAAATGGCGCGTCAGCACATTTCTGCACTGGGCCGTCCGGATTTCAGCAGCAAAATCAAACTGTACACCGGTGAAATCCCGCTGTTCAGCCATTACCAGATTGAATCGCAGATCGAGTCCGCGTTCCAGCGTGAAGTACGTCTGCCTTCCGGCGGTTCTATCGTTATCGATAGCACCGAAGCGCTGACCGCTATCGACATCAACTCCGCGCGTGCAACCCGCGGCGGCGATATCGAAGAAACCGCGTTCAACACCAACCTCGAAGCGGCTGATGAAATTGCTCGTCAGCTGCGTCTGCGCGACCTTGGTGGCCTGATCGTTATCGACTTTATCGATATGACCCCGGTTCGCCACCAGCGCGCGGTAGAAAATCGTCTGCGCGAGGCCGTCCGTCAGGACCGTGCGCGTATCCAGATTAGCCATATTTCTCGCTTCGGCCTGCTGGAGATGTCTCGCCAACGTCTGAGCCCGTCGCTGGGCGAATCCAGCCACCACGTCTGCCCGCGCTGCTCCGGTACCGGCACCGTGCGTGACAACGAATCGCTGTCGCTCTCCATTCTGCGTCTGATTGAAGAAGAAGCGCTGAAAGAGAACACCAAAGAAGTCCACGCCATTGTTCCGGTGCCCATTGCCTCTTACCTGCTGAACGAAAAACGTGCTGCGGTAAGCGCCATTGAATCCCGCCAGGGCGGCGTGCGTTGCATCATCGTCCCGAACGACGAGATGGAAACCCCGCACTACTCCGTGCTGCGCGTGCGTAAAGGCGAAGAAACCACCACGCTGAGCTACCTGCTGCCGAAGCTGCACGAAGAAGCCATGGCGATGCCGGTTGAAGAAGAGTTTGTTGAGCGTAAGCTGCCTGAGCAGCCGGCGCTGGCGACCTTCGTGATGCCGGAAGTGCCTGAGCCTACCGCAGAGAAAGCCGCGCCAGCTGCCGCTCAGCCGAAAGCCGCTGCAGTTGCCGCGCCGGTGGCTCCAGGCCTGCTCTCTCGTTTCTTTGCAGCGCTGAAAAGCCTGTTTGCCGGTAGCCCGGAGAAAGCGGTTGAAGCACAGCCGGAGAAACAAGAAGCAAAACCTGAGCGTCAGCAGGAACGCCGCAAGCCGCGTCAGAATAACCGTCGCGACCGTAACGAGCGTAGCGATCGCCGTAATGACCGCAACGAGCGCAATGACCGTAACGAAAACGCCGAAGGCCGCGAACAGCGTGAAAGCCGTGAAGGTCGCGACGATAACCGTCGTAACCGTCGCGAGAAACCGCAGCAGTCTGAAGCACGCGAAAACCGCCAGCAGAACGTCGTGGATGACGCGGAGAAATCCCGCTCACGTGACGAACAGCAGCAGCCACGCCGTGAACGTAACCGCCGCCGTAGCGACGATAAACGTCAGCAGCCGCAGGAAGCGAAACCGCAGGTTCGTGAAGAACAGGCCGTTGCCTCACCGGAAGCCGCACAGGAAGAACGCGTACAGACTATGCCGCGCCGCAAACCGCGTCAGCTGGCACAGAAAGTCCGCATCGAAACCCCTGAGCAGACTGCCGCTCGTGAACTGATTGCGGATGAACCGCAGCAGCAGGAAGCGCCGCGTACCGCGCTGGCGAAAGTCGATCTGCCGGCGGTCGTTGATGCGCCAGTACAGGGCGAGCAGGATGAAAATACGGAAGGTCGTGATAACAACGGCATGCCGCGTCGTTCCCGCCGTTCTCCGCGTCATCTGCGCGTGAGCGGTCAGCGTCGTCGTCGTTACCGTGACGAGCGTTACCCGACCCAGTCGCCGATGCCGCTGACCGTCGCCTGTGCGTCGCCAGAACTGGCTTCCGGTAAAGTATGGATTACCTATCCGATCGCTCAGGTTCAGACCGAAGCGGAAGCACCGGTAGAGCAGGAAGTAACAGAACAGCCAATCGTAGCGCAAGCTGCTGAACAGGCGGTCGTTGCCGAGCCAGCAGTTGTTGAAACCGTCGTTGAAGCGCCTGAAGTTGCCGCCCCGGCAGCCGTCGCCGAACCGGTTATCGTGGCGCCAGAAACGGCGCCAGCGCAGGAAGAAGCTCCGGTGTCGGCAGTGGAAGAAGCGCCTGCCGCAGTGGTTGAAGAAACCGTTGCACAAGAGGTGGTTGTCGATGAAGCACCGGTTGTCGCTGAAGAAGTGAAAGCCGAGGCCGAAACGCCGGTTGTTGAAACCGCGCCAGTGGTTGAGGCCGCGCCGGTGATTGACAGTGCGCCTGTGGCAGAAGAACCGGTTGTTGAAGAGGCTCCGGTCGAGGAAACGCCAGTGGTTGTCGCGCCAGTCGTTGCTGAACCGGTTGTGACCGCACCGGCACCGGCTGCGAAATCTTCCGATGCCAACCGTGCCTCAGCGCCGATGACCCGAGCGCCGGCACCGGCATACGTGCCAGAAGCACCGCGCCACAGCGACTGGGTTCGTCCGTCCTTTAACTTCGACGGTAAAGGTTCCGCTGGCGGCCACAGTGCGACGCACACGGCTACCGCTGAACCTACCCGCCCGCAGTCGGTTGAATAAACCGCCAGCGTGAAGTAAAAAATCGGCCCAAGTGGCCGATTTTTTTTACCTGACGCGATGCGTTTATCCATTCTGCTCGGGCTGCCGCATCCCGGCGATTTGCGGCATGACCTCGCGCATCAGATCGAGAAACTTACGCAGCCGGGTCGGATAATAACGCGCCCATGGATAAACCAGATGAACCGGCAGCGGCGTCGTCTGCCACTCCGGTAGCAGCTCCACTAACGTGCCATTGGCCAACTCCTCCTCCACCGTCCAGCTTGAAACCACCGCGGCCCCCACGTTCGCGAGCGCGGCATTTTTTGCCACATACAGGCTATCGGTGCTCAGCCGCGCAGCAATATTCACGCTCTCCGTCTGGCCAAGAGTCGGATGATGTAGCACCACTTCGTGCTGATAGAAGGTACTGATTGCAATCCATGGAAGCGCCGAGAGCTGTTCAGGTGTCGTCACCTGAGGATAGCGCGCCACAACCTGCGGTGAAGCGACAATACAGCGCGGCACCTCCGCCAGAAGCACCGACACTGTCGCCGGATCCACCTCCGCGCCAACGCGAATCGCGCAATCAACGTTGTCGCTGATAAAGTCCACCGCCCTGTCGTGCAGCATCCACTCGACGGAGAGCTGCGGGTAGCGCGCGAGGAAACCCACCAACGGCATCAGTAATTGCTGCTGGCCGAAAGCATGCGGAGCACGTACACGTAACGTGCCCACCGGCTGTTCGTCGGTCAACTGTAAGGCATCCTCCAGCGCCAGCCAGCTATCCACCACCTGACGCGCATGCTGGTAGCAGCGCTCGCCGTCGTCGGTCAGCTTCATTGCGTGCGTTGAACGCAGCAGCAGCTTGGCCCCCAGCATCTCCTCAAGGGACTGCAATCGGCGGCTAATGGTTGCCTGGGTGGTCTCAAGCTGGCGCGCGGCGGCAGACAACGAGCCTGCCTCAACGATACGGATAAACGTGCGCATCAGTTCAACGCGATCTATACGCTCTGCTCTTTTCATCAACTCATTGCCTATACGTGAAACGTATAACTGTTTTACCACCGCGACGGCTACCGCGCCACCGCGAAGACGCAGAGAATAGCGGCATACACCGTTGAGGATGAAACCATGAACACTGATAACCTTTCTTCCCGGGCCACCAGCCTGCTGATTTTTGTCCTGGCGCTCGGCGCCGGGTTCAGCGTTGCCGCCATCTATTACGCCCAGCCGCTGCTGCCGCTGATGGGTTCAACCCTGAATCTGAGCGTGGAAGGTATGGGGCTGATTCCCACACTGACTCAGGCTGGCTATGCGCTGGGGATCCTGTTTTTACTGCCGTTAGGCGACCGTTACGACCGCCGCACGCTGATTCTGCTGAAAAGCCTGACGCTGGCGGTTTTATTACTGCTTTATAGCCTGACTCAGCAATTTCCTTCCCTGCTGGCGATCAGTTTGCTGATCGGTATGGCCGCCACCATAGCGCAGGACATCGTTCCCGCCGCCGCCATTCTTGCCCCGGCGGGGAAACAGGGGAAAATGGTTGGCACGGTGATGACCGGCCTGCTGCTGGGGATCCTGCTGTCGCGTACCGTAAGCGGCGTGGTCGGTGAACTGTTTGGCTGGCGCGTAATGTACCAGGCTGCAGCCGTCAGCATTGCGCTGATTGGCCTGCTGCTGTGGCGCGTGCTGCCGCACTTCGCCGCTCACTCCGAACTGCGTTATCCGGCACTCATGGTGTCGATGGTGCACCTCTGGCGTCGCTATCCGACGCTGCGTCGCGCCGCCATGGCTCAGGGCTTTCTCTCCATCGCCTTTAGCGCCTTCTGGTCAACGCTGGCGGTCATGCTGGCCGAGCACTATCACATGGGGAGTGCGGTGGCGGGTGGCTTTGGTATCGCCGGTGCGGCAGGTGCGCTAGCGGCGCCGCTGGCTGGCGGTCTGGCGGATAAAGTTGGCGCGGAGAAAGTAACCCAGCTGGGTGCGCTGCTGGTCAGCATCTCGTTTGCGCTGATGTTCCTGCTGCCGGTTCTGCCGCCGATGGCGCAGATGGCGCTGATTGCACTGTCCGCCGTTGGCTTCGACCTGGGTCTGCAATCAAGCCTGGTCGCGCACCAGAATCTGGTGTACAGCCTGGAACCGCAAGCGCGCGGTCGCCTCAACGCCCTGCTGTTTACCGGCGTATTTATCGGCATGGCGCTGGGTTCAGTCCTCGGGACGCAGGTTTATTCGCTGGCCGGTTGGGAAGGCGTGGTGGCGTTAGCCACAGTAGCCGGTCTGGTCGCACTGGCGATTCGCGTCAGCGAAACCTACCGCTTACGTAGCGCTGCGCTGAACGTACAGTAAGGCAATAAAAAAAGCCCGCGACGGGGTAATGACGCGGGCGATAAAAACATACCCAGTTTCTACAGATATGTTTAAAACTACATGTTGTTATTTATTCAGTTGGAACAAAGACATACCCTGCATGTCGGTAAATGCTTTATAGGCGGCCTGCAGGGCCGTTTGCTGCATCGTGTAGTTCGAGATGGTCGAGTTCCAGTCGACGTCCACCAGATTGCTCATCTGCTGCGTCTGCGCCAGCGCCCGGTCATCCCCCAACGAATCCAGCTTATCCAGCTCATTGAGCTGGGTGCCCAGTTCGGCACGTACGGTCAGCACGTTATTAAGCGAATTACTCAGGCTACGGTTGGTTTTATCAATCGCCGCCAGCGCCGTGTCCTGGGCCGTTTCATCACCTTCAACCGGGGTTTTCAGCGCAGCAATTGCCGAATCTAACGCTGTGAAAACGTTGGTATCGGCATCCGGTTTGGCGTTGCTGGTCGCATTATCAAAGATCAGGTTGCCTGTGTGGCCAATAACCATGGTGCGTGAAGAATCGACCTGCTGTTCCACGTTGAGCGTGCCGCCAACGTACTTGCCGGTATCATCAAAAGGCGGCGTATCCGTTTTATAACCGGCGAATATATAACGCCCGTTACCGTCGGTGCTGTTCGCCAGGTTAAGAAGCTGGTCGCGGATACCCTGCAGGTCGGTGGCCAGTGAATTGCGGTCATCGTCGCTCAACGTGCCGTTACCGGCATAAACGATCTTCTCCTGCGCCGACTGGATCGCGGTTGTCACCTGCGACAGCGTGCTTTCTTCAATCGACACGCGCTGAGTCGCGAAAGTCCGCGCGGTGGCGTACTGGCTATTCTGCGCCTGCGCCTGAGACAGCACCACGGCCTGCGAGGCAGCAACCGGGTCGTCCGAAGCGCGGTTAACCCGCTTGCCGGTAGACATCTGTTCACCGTACTTCAACCATGCAGACTGAGAGTCGGTAATGCCTCTCATATTCTGCTGGTACATCATGATGGTACTAACGCGCATAGCTCTCCCCTTCCTTAACGGATATTAATTAATGCGTCGAAGAGCGTGCTTGCCGTCTGCAGCACCTGCGCATTAGCCAGATAGTACTGCTGAAAAAGCTGCAGGTTGCCGTACTCTTCATCAAGGTTAACCCCGGAGATAGACTGCTGCTGGTTGCTCAGCTGCGTCACCACGTTCGCCTGAGTGGTACTGCTGCTCTTCAGGGTCGCGGTTTGGGTGCCGATATTACTGACCATCGCGGCATAGGCATCGTTAAAGGTCTTTGAGCCGCCGACCACCTTGCTGTTTTGCAGATCCAGCAGCTTCTGCCCGTTACGGTTATCGCTTTCACCCACGCTCGTGCCGGTGGTGGTATCGGCGAGGCCCATCGCAATTTGTGACTCGCTGGTGATCGCCACTTTCATGTTCACAATGGTGTTGCTCACCGGTTTCACGGTAAAGCTGTCGCCCGTGTTGGCCGCGCCGTTGCTGTTATCAACGCTGACCGACAGGCCATCAAACTGCAGCGAACCATCGGTAGCGGTCTGGAAGTTCACGTTAGTGTTATCGGAAAGGCGCGTTACCTGCCAGCCGCTGTCGGTTTTGGTGATGCGATAATCGGTAGCCTGCACAGCAGATGAATCGGTCATCGTTGCCGTCAGCTCGGCTTTGCCCCCGTTTTTGCCGTTGGCAACGACAGAAGGATCGCCGAAGTCGAAGAAGTCGACGTTGGTATTACCATCGGCATCAATGCCCCCACGATGCACCTGGTTAAAGGCATCGGCAAACGCCAGCGCCATTTGGTTCAGGCTATTGCGGGTCTGGTCAAGGTCCTGCGAACGGAAGGTCAGCAGGCCGCCCAGCGAACCGGTGGTCAGCAGCTTTTCTGGGATCTCGACGTTGCCGGCAACGTTATCCACATAGGCCACGGTGGTGCGCGTCGGATCGGCCTTGCTCGGTACCGCGGCCAACTGATTCGATTTGGTACCCGCTACCAGGCTATAACCGTTAGCCATGGTAATGTTGTAGGTGCTGCCATCCTGTACGTTGACCTCGACGCCCACCAGCTTGTTAAGCTCACTCACCAGTTGGTCGCGCTGATCCAGCAGGTCGTTTGGCGATGCGCCCGCGCCTACGCCGGTCAGGCGAGAAATCTTATCGTTGAGACTGGCAATCTGTGAGGTGTAGTTATTGATCTGATCGACGGTCGAGGTAATCGACAGGTTAACCTGCTTATCCTGATCGCGCAGATACTGATCCGCCACCTTGAACTGGTTCACCACACCCGCGGCTTTACCGAGTACGGTCTGACGCGCCGCCGGGTCTTCGGCGTTGCTCACCAGCGTTTGCAGACTGCTGAAGAAATCCTGCACCGTGGTTGAGATATTGTTGGTTGAGCTGGAGAGCATATTGTCAATTTTCGACACCTGCTCATAGCGTGTCGTCAAGCCGCTGCTCTGGTTCTGCGCCGCGCGCAGCTGATTGGTAATGAAGGCGTTGTATTCGCGCTGTACGCCAGACACGTAAACGCCATTGCCTACCCAGCCGCCCGCGCCCAGCGTACTGTTGGCAGAAGCCAGCACCGTGGTCTGACGGGTGTAGCCGGCGACGTTGTAGCTCGCGATGTTGTTACTGGTCGTATTCAGCGCCGACTGGGCTGCGCTCAGCCCGCTCATCGCACTGTTAATTAAACTGGACATGAACGCTCCTTCTTAAGGCCATGGTATTACTTATCGGATGGCGGATGGCAAACTTGAGATAAATCAGAACAGATTTTCGATATCATTTCGGTACGCGTTGCTGACCTTATCGCTCATTGATTTCAGCTGTTGAATCATGCTGGTCAGCTTGCGCGCATACTGCGGATCGGTAGCGTATCCAGCATTCTGCAACGCCTGTGCGCCCTGCTCCGCCGTGGCCGCCGACGTCACCGCCGCATAGCGTGGGTTGCGGGTCAGCAGGCCGACGTAGTCCGACAGCGCCTCCAGATACGAGCCGTAGACGCGGAACTTCGCCTTCACCTTCTTCGCCTCGCCATTCTCAAATTCGGTGGTGGTGATTTCCGTCACCTTCCCTTTCCAGTCACCGGATGCTTTCACCCCAAACAGGTTAAAGCTCGGTTCGCCGTTTTCACGGCGGATCTGCCGCTGACCCCAGCCGGACTCCAGCGCCGCCTGCGCCAGAATCAGGTGGTGTGGGATACCGCTCTGTTCGCTCGCCAGCCGCGCGGGCAGCGACAGCTGGGCAAGGAAATCTTTGCTGTCGCCGGACAACGGCGTATCGCTGTTGTCCGGCGCTTTCGGCAACGCCTTACGCACCATCTGCGTCAGAGCGGCGTTCTGGTAGCTGGTCACCGTCTGCATATCAAACTTCATCGGTACCTGACCGACGTTATCCGCCGGTTCCTGCTGCTGCGCCGACAGCTGCTTGACCATCTCCTCTGCCAGGCCAAGGCCTTTCCCGGCAGTCATCTGCTGGGCGATTTGCTGGTCATACATACTGGTGTAAAGCCGCGTCTGGTCACTGCTGAACAATCCGTCCTTCGGCAGCGTTTCGCGCATGCTTTTCAGCATCATCTGCACAAACATGCCCTCCACCTGTCGGGCAACGGGACGCAGATTCGCCTGCGGATCCTGCCCCGCTTTGGTCTTCAGTTCATTCAGTGACTGCGCGTCCCACGCGGCGCTCGCCAGTAATTTGCTGTCGGTTAGCATCAGACAATCTCCACCTTAGCGCGCAGACAACCCGCGCTCTGCATCGCCTGGATAATCGACATCAGCTCCATCGGCGTCGCGCCTAAGGCGTTCAGTGCGCGTACCACGTTATTCAGATTGGCGCTGGCGCGAACGCTTTGCAGCGAGCCACCGCTCTGGCGCAGATCGATTTGGGTTTGCGGCGTCACCACGGTTTGCCCACCGGCAAACGGCGTATCCGGCTGGCTGACTTGCGCCGAACGGTTGACGGAAACGGAGAGGTTGCCCTGAGCTACCGCGCAGGTATCGAGCGTCACTTCCCGGTTCATGACCACCGAGCCGGTACGCGAGTTGATAATGATCTTCGCATCCTGCGGCGGCATGCCCACTTCCAGATTCTGGATATCCGCCAGCAGACGTACCTGCCCACTGCCGCCAACCGGCGCGCGCACCTGCACGGTACGGGCATCCAGCGCGGTGGCGTTGCCCAGGCTGCTGCGACGGTTAATGGTGTCGGCGATCTGCTGCGCCATGGTGAAATCATCGTCGTTCAATTGCAGATTAATGGTATTGCCCGCGCCAAACTGGCTCGGCAGTTCGCGCTCAATGGTTGCGCCGCCGGTGATTCGCCCGCCGTTAAGCTGGTTCACCTGCACGCTGCTGCCGCCCGCCGACGCGCCCGCGCCGCCGACCAGAATGTTACCCTGCGCCAGCGCGTAGATCTGGCTGTCGACGCCTTTCAGCGGCGTCATCAGCAGCGTACCGCCGCGCAGGCTTTTGGCGTTACCCATGGAAGACACCACCACATCGATGGTCTGTCCCTGACGCCCAAAAGCCGGCAGCTGCGCGGTCACCATTACCGCCGCCACGTTTTTCAACTGCATGTTGGTCCCCGCCGGAACGGTAATCCCCAGTTGGGACAGCATGTTGTTCAGGCTCTGGGTGGTGAACGGCGTCTGCGTGGTCTGGTCGCCCGTGCCATCAAGGCCCACGACCAGGCCGTAACCGATCAGCGAGTTTTCCCTGACCCCTTGCACGCTGGTCAGATCGCGGATGCGTTCGGCGTTCGCCAGCCCGGTGACCAGCACCAGCGCCAGAGTAAGCAGAGTTTTAAACATGGTTCACCTCGTTACATCGGCGATAAATTAAGGAAGAAACGCTGCAGCCAGCCCATATTCTGCGCTTCATTGATATAGCCGTTGCCCACGTATTCGATACGCGCATCCGCCACCTGCGTCGACGGCACGGTGTTGCTGCCGCTAATGGTGCGCGGGTTAACGACCCCGGAGAAACGGATAAATTCGGTACCCTGATTAATCGCGATTTGCTTCTCGCCCACCACGTGCAGGTTGCCGTTGGCCAGAACCTGATCGACGGTCACGGTCAGCGTGCCGCTAAAGGTATTGCTGGCATTAGCGCCGCCCTTGCCGTTGAAGGAGTTGCCGCCAGACGCTTCCACATCCGCGCGCTCATTACCAAACAGCCCCTGGAGGTAGCGCGGCACGGTGTCGAAGCCGAAGTTGGTTTTGCCATCACGACTCGCATTTGCCGAGGAGCTTTTGCTCGCGCTGACGTTTTCCTGCAGCACGATGGTCAGCGTATCGCCGATATTGCGCGGACGACGGTCTTCAAACAGCGGCTGATAGCCGTAGTTAATCGGCTGAGCGGTCTGGAATATAGAACCGTTCGCCACCGGCACCGGGCCGGGAATCGGTTGTGCGGTCGTCGCCCCTTCAACCAACGGTTTCGAGGGGATCCATGCGCACCCCACCACGCTGAGCGCGACGAGGGTTAAAAGCGGATAGCGAAACGCTGCAGATTTTTGCATTGCTTTCTTCTTCTGAATCTCGGGAACATCCCGGCGTCGCATCGCCTCGCCAGGCGACGCGACGCCGAGGCCTTGCCTTTACAGCTGCGTCAGTTTTTGCAGCATCTGGTCAGTCGTCGATACCGCTTTACTGTTGATCTCGTACGCGCGCTGCACCTGAATCATGTTGACCAGCTCTTCCGCCACGTTGACGTTAGAGGTTTCAACATAACCCTGGTACAGCAGACCCGCGCCGTTCAGACCCGGCGTAGTGTCGTTCGGCGCGCCTGATGCCTGGGTTTCGATGTACAGGTTTTCCCCGATACTCTCGAGACCGGTGTCATTCATAAAGGTCGACAGGTTCAGTTGTCCCACCTGCACCGGGTTTGCCTGGCCCTGCTGGGTAACACTGACAATCCCGTCACGGCCAATGGTGATGCTGATGGCGTTGGCCGGAATGGTGATGGCGGGCTGTACCTGATAGCCGCTGGCGGTCACCAGTTGGCCGTTCTGGTCAACCTGGAACGAACCGTCGCGAGTGTAGGCGGAGGAACCGTCCGGCAGCAGGATCTGGAAGAACCCGTCGCCTTTGATCGCCACGTCTTTACTGTTATTGGTCTGCGACAGGTTGCCCTGGCTATGCAGACGCTCGGTCGCCACGGGACGTACCCCGGTACCAATCTGCAGGCCGGAAGGCAGTGTCGTTTGTTCGGATGATTGCGCACCCGGCTGGCGAACGGTTTGATAGAGCAAGTCTTCAAACACCGCGCGCTGGCGCTTAAAACCATTGGTACTGACGTTCGCCAGGTTGTTGGCGATAACGTCCATATTGGTTTGCTGCGCGTCCAGACCGGTTTTGGCGATCCATAATGAACTGATCATAATTTTCCTTAGCTCATTGACAGCAACTGGTTAGCTTTCTGCGTGTTTTCATCCACGCTGCTGATAACCTTCATCTGCATTTCAAAGCGGCGTGAACTGGCGATCATGTCCGCCATCGCCGCCACGGGTTTAACGTTACTGCCTTCCAGCACACCGGACTGCAGGCGCAGCGTTGGGTCCGCCTGAAGGGCCGGCCCACGCGTTGCCACGGTCTGCGGCGTCAGGTGAAACAGGCCGTCATCGCCACGCGCGACTTCGGTGCCGTTGGCCTTCACCATCTTCAGCTTGCCGACCGGCGACACCGTGTTCGGCGGGTCGCCCGGCGTCAGCGCCGAAATGGTCCCGTCGGCGGCAATCGTTACCTGCGAACCTTCCGGCACGTTCAGCGGACCGGCCTCGCCAATCACCGGATTACCCTGAATGGTCAACTGCCCGGTGGCGCTCACCTGAATATTGCCGTTACGGGTATATCCTTCCGTACCGTCTGCCGACCGCACCGCCAGCCAGCCATCCTGCTGAACCGCCACGTCCAGCGGACGCGCGGTATAGTCCAGTTGGCCGGGGGTCATATCCGCGCCCGGCGTGGTGGCGGCGACCAGCGTACGGGTCTCGACGCTCGGGCCGACCACCGGCACCGCACGCATTGCCGTCAGCTGCGCGCGAAAGCCCGGCGTAGAGGTATTGGCAAGGTTGCTCGCCGTGACCGACTGCTGCTGCATGGTCTGGCTGGCGGCGCCCATTGCCGTATATATGGCGTGATCCATAACGTCACCCTGTTACGATTAACGCAGGTTAACCAGCGTGTTGAGGATCTGATCCTGGGTCTTGATGGTCTGCGCGTTCGACTGGTAGTTACGCTGCGCGACGATCATGTTCACCAGCTCTTTGCTGAGGTCGACGTTGGAGGCTTCCAGCGCGCCGTTGGTCAGTGAACCGAAGTTACCGGTGCCCGCGGTGCCCAGCAGCGCGACGCCCGATGACTGCGTTGCCGACCAGACGTTATCGCCCTCTGACTGCAGACCTTCGTTGTTGGCGAAATTCGCCAGCACAATCTGCCCCAGCAGTTGGCTCTGCTGGTTGGAGTAGTTACCCACCACCGTACCGTCTTCGTTGATCTGGTAGCTCACCAGGTTGCCCGGCGCGAAGCCGTTCTGGGTGGTGGCGACGATATCGTTCGAGCCGGTGTTCTGCTGCATGGAGTTGAGGAAGCTCAGGGAGAAGGTGCTACCCGCGGAACCGTTCAGTCCCGCCAGGGCGACGTCAATTTGCGGCGTCGCGTTGGCCGTGCCATTCAGCGTCCAGGTGCTCGGCGTAGTGGTCGTATCTTCTGTATAGTTGGTCACACCTGTCAGCGTACCGCTTGAAGAAAACTCCATCTGAGCCGCTTTCACCGGATTGGCACCGCTGACGCTGGAGTCCAGCGTCCAGACGTCCCATTTGTTGTTATCCGTCTTCACGTAGTAGACGTTCATGTCATGGGAGTTACCCAGACTGTCGTACACGGTCACGGTACCCTTTTTGTTATAGGTATCCGGATCGGTCGGATTGAAAGGCTTCGTCGTCTGATCAATTTTGTCATCCGTGGAGTTCAGGTTCATCTGCATCGCCGCGGTGGTGGTCGTTTTCGCCGACATCAGCGTATTCGGAATCGTCAGCGCCACCGGGTTCGCCCCCTGCTGGATGGTCGCCGGGTTACCGGTCGCCGGGTAGCCGGTGACGCTCAGCCCCTGCATGTTGACCAGATTGCGGTTCTCATCAAGCTTGAACTGGCCGTTACGGCTGTAGTAAACGGAACCGTTGCTGTCGACCAGACGGAAAAAACCGTTCTGGCTAATCGCCACGTCCAGCGCGCGTCCGGTACCGGTGGTGGTGCCGTCGGTAAAGTCCTGGGTAATCCCCGCAACTTTTACCCCCAGCCCCACTTTGGAACCGGCAAACATATCGGCAAACGATGCGGTCCCGGATTTAAACCCGTAGGTCGCGGAGTTGGCGATGTTGTTGCCGATAACATCGAGGTTGGTGGCAGCAGCGTTTAATCCGCTTACCGCTTGTGAAAAGGCCATAACGTCTCTCCTGAAATAGTTAGAGGCTTAAATAATCTGGCGAACCTGATCCAGCGTGGTGGTGCCATAGGTACCCAAATCCAGTTTGTTGCCATCGCTGCCCAGCGTAACGCCCTGCACCAGGGCGAACTGCAGCGGCTGAACCACCAGCTGCGTGGTGCCCTGGCTGGCGGCGAAGTTGATGTTGTAAGCGCCGTCCGGTGCCGCCGTGCCGTCATCCATCTTGCCGTCCCAGGTATAGGTATGAACGCCGGCGGTCTGCGCCCCCAGATTTAACGTCCGGACCACTTTGCCGGTCCCGTCGACGATGGTGGCGGTAACCTTCTCGGCGGACTGCGTCAGCTCAATGCCAAACGGCGTGGTATCCACGCTGGTCTCATCGCTGCTGTTTTTGCCAGCCAGAATGGTGCTGCCGGGAATCATGACGCCGTGGCCCACCAACGCGCTGGCCTGCAGCGACTGGCCGCTATTAATCTGTCCGGAGATGGAACCCAGCGTGGTGTTGAGCTTCTCAATGCCGCTGAGCGTGCTGATCTGCGCCAGTTGCGAAGTCAGTTCATTGTTTTGTAACGGGTTAGTCGGATCCTGGTTTTTCAGCTGTGCAACCAACAGCGTCAGAAAGCTGCTCTGCAGGTCGGACGAACTGTTGGTGCCGGAGCTGCTGATCGACGATGAGGCCGAACTGCTACTGCTGGTATCATTGATATTGGCTACGACAGACATCGGTTACCTCCCTTATTGCCCAAGCGTCAGCGTTTTGAGCATCATGCTCTTCACGGTATTCAGTACCTCGACGTTTGCCTGATAGCTGCGCGACGCCGACATGGTGTTCACCATCTCGCCCACGACGTCGACGTTAGGCATGCGCACATAGCCTTTCGCATCCGCCAGCGGATTCCCCGGCTGGTAGACCAGCTTGTCCGGCTCCTGGCTTTCAACGACATCAGCGACTTTCACGCCACCGGTCGCCGCGCCCATCGGCGCATCCACCTGAAAAACAACCTGCTTAGCACGATACGGCTGGCCATCCGGCCCGGCGACGCTGTCGGCGTTGGCGAGGTTACTCGCGGCCACGTTCAATCGCTTGGACTGCGCGGTCAGCGCGGAACCTGCAACATCGAAGATATTGAGTAGTGCCATGGATTAGTTCCCCTGCAGGACACTCAGCATGCCCTTAATCTGTCCGCCCAGAACCGTGAGGCCGGTCTGGTACTGGAGGCTGTTATCGGCGAACTGCGTACGTTCCCGGTCCATATCGACGGTGTTGCCATCCATCGCGGGCTGATCGGGAATGCGGTACAGCAGATCGGTATTCGGCGCGGAAAGCGCCTGGGCAGGAATATGACGTTCGGAGGTCAGCGTCAGCGCAACGCCGCTGCCTTCCGCGCGCCCGCGTGACATCACCTTTTTCAGTTCACTGGAAAAATCCATATCGCGCGCCTGATACCCCGGGGTATCGGCGTTAGCGATATTGGCAGCCAGAATCTCCTGGCGCTCTGCGCGCAGGTTTAATGCCTCTTGCTGAAAACGTAATGCGGCGTCGAGTTTATCGAGCATGTCTCCTCCGCTAATGACAAAGTTTCAGCCGACAGCTTAATTCTCCTTATGCGCGCGTCATCGACGGAATAAGCGCAATATGCGTCGCTATTTGTTGCGTTGATGTCATCGCAAGTTGAGTAAAATGCGTGCATTCGCCATCCACAGGAGCGTTCAATGCGTCAGCTCATTGTCCCATTCACCGCTGCGATACTGGCCTTTAGCCCGCTTGCTCAGGCGGCTGATATTCAGTCGCAGCTGACCGCGTTCTTTCGCGAACGGCTGACTGGCTTTAGCGATGAGGTCAGCGTCAAGCTGCGCAATACGCAGAATCAGCAGCTTAGCTGTGACGCTCCCACGTTCAGCACGCCGGGTAACTCGCGGTTATGGGGAAATCTGACGGTGGTGGCCCAGTGCGGGAATACAAAACAGTATTTACAGGTGACCGTGCAGGCAGTAGGCGATTACGTTGTCGCCGCGGCGCCAATCGTCCGCGGATCGCCGATTGAGTCGCAGAGCGTCACATTAATGCGTGGGCGGCTCGATCAGCTGCCGCCGCGTACCATGTTGAATTTGTCGCAGGCCGAGGATGCCATCAGTCTGCGCGACGTTGCCATCGGCCAGCCGATTCAGCTGTCGATGGTGCGCCAGTCGTGGCGGGTGAAAGCAGGACAGAAAGTGATGGTCGTCGCCCAGGGGGAAGGCTTTAGCATCAACAGCGAGGGGCAGGCGTTAAACAACGCCGCGGTGGCCCAGAACGCCCGCGTGAGAATGCCTTCTGGTCAGGTGGTGAGCGGTCAGGTGAGCGCTGATGGGAATATTCTGATTAATCTATAAACTTCTTAAAGAATATGTGTCGCTTGCCGATAGATAATTAACAATTAATGAGAGTCGGCGCCTGCGCCATACCAAAGCCTCCAATGAGGAAAGCATTATGAGCATCGATCGTACATCATCTCTGAAAGCGGTAACGCCGGTACAACATCGCGAAACGCCGGAGACCAGTGCACAAAAAGTACGTGCCGAGAAAACCGAAACCGCCACCAGCGCCAGCGTGACGTTAAGCAATGCGCAGACCGCACTGACCCGTTCAAGCAGCGGCGATATTAATATGGCGCGCGTCGAGGAACTGAAAACCGCCATTCGTAACGGCGAGTTAAAAATGGATACCGGTAAGATTGCCGACGCGCTGATTCAAGACACGCAAGATTATCTACAGAGTAAATAAGCGCATGAGCAGTTTGTCAGCCATTCTGGACCAAATGACCAGCATCCTTCACTCTCTTAAAGAAGTGATGGATGCTGAGCAACAACAGCTCTCTGCAGGCAGCGTTAACGGCCTGCGGCTTGCCAGCATTACCGAAGAGAAAAGCTCTCTGCTGGCGACCTTAGACTACCTGGAAAAACAGCGTCGCGTGGAACAGGACGCCCGACAAAGCACCGATAATGAAGATATCGGCAGTCGCTGGCAGACCATTACGGAAACCACGCAGCAGCTGCGTCGGTTAAATCAGCATAATGGTTGGCTGCTTGAAGGACAAATTGTCCGCAACCAGCAGGCGCTCGATGTGCTGAAGCCTTTTCAGGAGACGGGACTGTACGGAAAGGATGGTCAGGCAGCAGGCAGCAGCCTTACCCGTAGCGCGAAGAAGTTCTCTGTCTGAACACGGGCGGGGCCACAGAACGTGCCCCGCGAAGTGTATTTCGTTTACGCCGTCCGGCGTACAAACTCTTTAATTCTGAAGCCCAGAATGGCCAGCGCGGCAAAATAAGCCACCACGCCCACCACCACCACGCCCATCAGACGCAACAGACGGAAAGGCATCGTACCCTGCGACCACTCCGGCATGACGTGCATCATACCGAGCAGCGCCGCCGCCATCACCAGCACCGACACCACCAGACGCACCAGGAACATGCGCCAGCCCGGCTGCGGAGTGAAGATTTTCTGCTTACGCAGCTGCCAGTACAGCAGCGCGGCGTTCAGACAGGCCGCCAGACCAATCGACAGCGATAGCCCGGCGTGCTTCAGCGGGCCGATAAACGCCAGGTTCATCAACTGGGTCATAATCAGCGTGACGATAGCAATTTTCACCGGTGTTTTAATGTCCTGACGCGAATAGAAGCCCGGCGCCAGAACTTTAACGACGATGAGCCCCATCAGGCCAACGGAGTAAGCCACCAGCGCGCGCTGGGTCATCGCGGCATCAAAGGCGGTAAACTTACCGTACTGGAACAGCGCCACGGTCAGCGGCTTGGCCAGAATACCCAACGCCACCGCGCTCGGCAGGGCCAGCAGGAAACACAGGCGCAGGCCCCAGTCCATCAGGCGGCAGTATTCGTCGTGGTTGCCGCTGGCAAAGCTTTTCGACAGCGACGGCAGCAGGATAGTCCCCAGCGCCACGCCCAGCACGCCTGACGGGAACTCCATCAGACGGTCGGCGTAATACATCCACGAGACGGAGCCGGAAACGAGAAACGAGGCAAAAATGGTGTTGATGATCAGCGAGATCTGGCTCACCGAGACGCCGAGAATTGCCGGCCCCATCTGTTTCACCACCCGCACCGCGCCCGCGTCTTTAAAGTTGATGCGCGGCAGCACCAGCATGCCGATTTTTTTCAGATGCGGAAGCTGATAGGCCAGTTGCAGCACGCCGCCGACGGTCACCGCCCACGCCAGCGCCAGCACCGGCGGATGGAAATGCGGCGCGGCGAACAGCGCGAAGCCAATCATGCTGATATTGAGGAAGGTTGGCGCAAAGGCTGGCACCGAGAAGCGGTTCCAGGTATTCAGGATCGCGCCGACCAACGAGGCGAGCGAAATCAACAGAATATACGGGAAGGTAATACGCAGTAGCTGGGTGGTCAGCGTGAACTTGTCAGCGGTGTCGGCAAAGCCCGGCGCGGTAATGGTGATCACCCACGGCGCGGCCAGCATCCCCAGCACGGTAACAATCGCCAGCGCCAGCGTGAGTAACCCGGATACATAGGCGACAAATACCCGCGTGGCCTCTTCACCCTGCTTGCTTTTGTATTCGGCCAGAATCGGCACAAACGCCTGGGAAAACGCCCCTTCGGCAAAAATTCGACGCAGCAGGTTCGGTAGCTTAAACGCCACGAAAAAGGCGTCGGTGGCCATTCCTGCCCCAAACACCCTCGCCACAATCGCGTCGCGCGCAAATCCCAGCACGCGCGAAAACATGGTCATCGAGCTGACGGCTGCCAGCGATTTTAATAGGTTCATGACTTTGTGATTCCACAACCCGCAAACAAAACGCCCGGTAGACGGGCGCGAAAAAGTGGCGTTAGTCTACCGGGTTCGGGATGAATTGCTACTGCCAGTTGTTACAGCTGGTTATTCGCGGATCGCCTCATGCCACAGCCCTTCCACGATACGCTGGGCCATAATCGCCTGCTCCCCCGCCGTTTCCGGAACCGTCTGATTTTGCACGCATTCAATAAAATGATGCGCGCAGCCGACAAACCCACGCTGTTCGAGGGTCGTTTGCCAGCCGGGAATCGGCCGCGTCACGACGCCAGCGCCACGCTCTTCACGCCATTCGCGCATATCGGTGACCTCATAGAGCCCGCCGTCCGCCACCGCCTGCACCGACTCACGCTGGCTGCCTGCGCGGCGATGCATACTGGTGGTAATCTGTAGGCCTGGCTGGCTGAAGTGGTGCTCGGCATAGAACATGCAGCCTTCATCGGTGGTTTGCAGCACGCCATCGCTGAGTTTGGCCTTACCGCCCGCCAGCCACAGCGCGGTATCCACCACGTGCAGATAGTCATCCAGCAGGGTAAATCGCAGATCGTGCGGGCCGACGCTGTCGCTACGATGTTTATCCATCCGCAGCGAGGCCATTTCACCCGCCTGTTTTTTCAGCTCACGGTACAGTGGCGAAAAGCGGCGGTTGAAACCCACCATCAGGGTCAACTTTTTGCGCGCCGCCAGCGCCACCAGCCGTTCCGCATCATCAAGCTTATCGGCCAACGGTTTGTCCACGCAGACGTGCACCCCTGCGTTCAGCAACTCGCTGACCACCGCATAGTGAGACGCCGTGGAACTGTGCACAAATACCGCGTCGCACTGGGCGGCCAGCGCCGCCAGCGAATCGGCGTAAGGCATGCGGTAGGTTTCGCACACCTTCAGCGCCTTTTCTTTACCCGGCGACCAGGCGGCCTGTAGCGTCCAGTCTGTTGCCGCGCTCACCACCGGCAACCATGCCTTCTGCGCAATACCGCCCAGGCCGACCACACCAATGCGAATTTTAGCCATGCTGATTACTCCCCAAGGTGCGCCAGCAGTGAATCCAGACGCTGTTTCAGTTCCGCAACTTCGCCTTCCAGCGCTTCAACCCGGTCGCGCAGATCGCCATCAGCCGCTGGCGCACTGCTCTGAGCCGCCACCGACTGTAAATCAACTTCACCGCTAAACAGATGCATATAGCGGCTTTCCCGCTTGCCTGGCTCACGCGGCAGACGCACAACAAACGGGCCGTCTTCGCGGTTCGCCAGACGTTCCAGGGTACTCTCCACCTCGGCCATGTCGGCAAATTCATGCATGCGCTGCGCGCGACCACGCAATTCACCTGGCGTCTGCGCGCCGCGCAGCAGCAGTGTCGTCACCAGCGCGACTTCGGCAGAAGAGAGTTTCAGATCGCCAAACTCCGAGTTGCAAAAACGCTGTTCGTACTTGGTGACGCGGTTACCAAACCCACTGACCGTACGCAAATAGTGGCGCTTGACCAGGGTATCGAGCTGATCCTGAACTTCCGCTTCGCTGAGCGTCATCACCGGCTCGCGATTGGTTTTCTGATTACAGGCCGTCGCTACGGCGTTGATCGACAGCGGATACTGCTCCGGCGTCGTCACCTGCTTTTCCAGCAGGCAGCCGATCACGCGAGCTTCCAGAGGCGTTAATTGGTATTTCATGGTGATTCCTTAGCGGCCAGGCGTCCATTGTGGGGTGGTTAAGGCGGTCAGTACGTGATCGCGCCATTCACCGTCAATCAGTAAATAGTCCTTCGCATAACCCTCTTTTTCGAAGCCGAGACGCGCCAGCAGATTCCCGCTGCGCTGATTATGCGGCATATAGTTCGCCATAATACGGTGAATATGCTGCGTGCGCTGCATATAACGAATGGCGGCGGTCAGCGCTTCGTACATCATCCCCTGCCCCTGCCACTTCTGGCCGATGGAGTACCCGAGATAACACGCATGGAACGACCCGCGCACCACGTTGGAGAAGTTGGCGACACCGATGATCTCTTTTTCCTCAGGGTCAAGCAGCGCGAAATAAAAGGCGGTTCCCTGCTTGTGGAACTCGTTAATCATCGACAGGCGCGCCTGCCATCCTGAGGGATAGCAGTGGCTGTCATCGCGAATGGGTTCCCAGGGTTTTAAAAACTGTCGATTCTCGGCGTAATAATCCGCCAGACGCCACGCATCCCGGTCGTGAATCAACCGCACAACCAACCGATCCGTGGTCAACCGAACTTTCGGCACGTTACTGCGATAGCCAAACATCTCACTACTCCTGTACCCAATCTATACCCTGATCGTTTAACTATACCTGCCCGACGGCAGCCAATGAAAACAACACGCTGTCTTTTTGCATTGTGATAAAAAAGGACCACCGCTGGCAATACGAGAAAAGGTGAGATCGCGCGGAAAATGAAGATGTTTTGTCTTAACGGTCGACAGGCGCTAAGCAGTTGAGAAATGAGATAAAACGCAGAGGTTATTTTTTATCGGTTCCTGCAGGTGAATTTATGCCATTAACAGACAAATATTTCCCCGCGCGGTTTGCGAGAATTGGTCATTATTTTCTCAATAGGTTTGTATCATGGGTGAAATTAGCGTTACCAAACTCTTAGTGGTCGTCGTGCTTTTTGTTCTGGTGTTCGGCACCAAAAAACTCGGTTCCCTCGGGGCGGACCTGGGCACGGCGTTAAAGGGCTTTAAAAAGGCGATGAACGACGTGCATGCCGACACGGACGCCGACTTTACCGCAGAGAAGAAAACGGCAGAGAATAAGCCGCACGACCAAGCCTGAAGCCCGCAAAATCAGCGAGTAGCGTTCACCATTTTGCCCCATCCGCGGCACTTTCAGTATTTTCCGCTGTCAGATTGTTACTGACAGCGTATGCTGCTTATTGTCAGGATGCATACAACGCTTTACGTTGAGGAACCCCATGAAAAAATTGTTAGTCATTGCCGCCCTGATCGTTAGCGGCCTGGTTGTTGGCTGTAATCAGCTTACGCAATATTCGGTCAGCGAGCAGGAGATTAATCAGGCGTTGCAAAAACGCAATAATTTCTCCAAAGATATCGGGGTCCCGGGCGTGGCAGACGCCCATATCGTCCTCAACAATTTGACCAGCGCCATTGGCCGTGAAGAGCCGAATAAAGTGAGCCTGAGCGGTGACGCGAAGCTGGATCTGAACTCCCTGTTCGGCAGCCAGAAAGCCAACATAGCCCTCAAGCTGAAGGCCTTACCGGTGTTTAATCAGGAGCAAGGCGCCATCTACCTGCAGGAGATGGAAGTGGTGGATGCAAAAGTCACGCCGGAGAAAATGCAGTCGGTGGTGCAAACGTTGATTCCGTATCTTAATCAGTCGCTGCGCACCTACTTCAACAAGCAGCCGGCCTACGTGCTGAAAGAAGATGCCAGCAAGGGTGAAGCGCTGGCGAAGAAATTCGCGAAAGGCATTGAAGTGAAGCCAGGCGAAATCATTATCCCGTTCACCAACTAATCCCTTGTTGTTCATGCCCGATGGCGCCATGTCATCGGGCATTATTTTTTACGGAAAAGGATGCAAAGGAAAACGTTTCCGCTTATCCTTAGTGCCCGGCAAAAATGACTGATATCCCACCAGCCGGAGCCTTACATGACCGCATTACCGCAAGTTCTGAAAATTCGCCGCCCAGACGACTGGCATATCCATCTTCGCGACGGCGAGATGTTGAAAACGGTTGTTCCGTATACCAGCGAGCTGTATGGCCGCGCGATTATTATGCCGAACCTGGTTCCGCCAATTACCACCGTCGATGCGGCTATCGCCTATCGCCAGCGCATCCTCGACGCGGTGCCTGCCGGGCACGACTTCACTCCGCTGATGACCTGCTATTTGACCGATACGCTGGATCCAAACGAACTGGAGCGCGGTTTTAACGAAGGCGTATTCACCGCCGCGAAGCTGTATCCGGCTAACGCTACCACCAACTCCAGCCACGGCGTGACCAGCACCGATGCGATTATGCCCGTGCTGGAGCGCATGGAGAAGCTGGGCATGCCGCTGCTGGTGCACGGCGAAGTGACCCATGCAGAAATCGATATTTTCGACCGCGAGGCGCGCTTTATCGACAGCGTGATGGAGCCGCTACGCCAGCGCCTTCAGGGCCTGAAAGTGGTGTTCGAACACATCACTACCAAAGATGCCGCCGAGTATGTGCGCGACGGCAATGACCTGCTGGCCGCCACCATCACGCCACAGCATCTGATGTTCAACCGCAACCATATGCTGGTCGGCGGCGTGCGTCCGCATCTGTACTGCCTGCCGATTCTGAAACGCAACGTTCACCAGCAGGCGCTGCGCGAACTGGTTGCCAGCGGCTTTACCCGCGCCTTCCTCGGCACTGATTCCGCGCCGCACGCCCGTCACCGTAAAGAAGCCAGCTGCGGCTGTGCGGGTTGCTTTAATGCGCCTGGCGCGCTGGGCAGCTACGCCACCGTGTTTGAAGAGATGAACGCGCTTGAGCATTTCGAAGCGTTCTGCTCGCTGAACGGCCCGCGCTTCTACGGCCTGCCGGTTAACGACAGCTACGTTGAGCTGGTGCGTGAAGAGAGTCAGGTCGCGGAAAGCATCGCCCTGAGTGATGATACCTTAGTGCCGTTCCTCGCCGGAGAAACGCTGCGCTGGACGGTGAAAAAATAAAATCGCGCCCCCTGTTGTAAACTCCTGAATATGACTGTATAAATATACAGTATATTACACAGGGGGCAATTATGCGTATTGAAGTCACTATTGCAAAAACCACCGCGCTGCCGGCAGGCGCCTTAGACGCGCTGGCAGACGAACTTTCCCGCCGTATCAACAACCAATTTCCAGACAGCGGTGGCGCCGTTAGCGTGCGCTATGCTGCCAGCAATAACCTTTCCGTGATCGGTGGCATTAAAGAAGATAAAGACCGCATCAGCGAAATCCTCCAGGAAACCTGAGAAAGCGCCGACGACTGGTTCATCACCGACTAAATATTCCCTCATTGTGTTTTTTTGCCGGGTCGCCCCGGCTTTTTTTATTCCCGCGCTTGTTTTTCTGTGATCAATCCCCACTTTTTACATTAGCGGTAAAAAATTGCGCGACATGGTTGTTTATTGCGCAAATAGCCGACTAACTCAGGAATTTGTGTTGCTTTTGATTTCAATTCTCGAGTATTTATTGAAGTGTTGTATACTGATAAAGCTTCACAAAAAATTGCATTAGACCTCGAGAGTTGTTGCCTTTTAACACGTAAATAAGGGGTTATGATGGAAAAGAATAATGAAGTCATCCAGACCCATCCCCTCGTCGGATGGGACATCAGCACCGTAGATAGCTATGATGCGCTGATGTTGCGCCTGCACTACCAAGACCCCAATCAATCGAGCAATAAAGAAGCAGAAGTTGGCCAAACGCTATGGCTGACGACCGATGTCGCACGTCAGTTTATTTCCATACTGGAAGCCGGGATTGCCAAAATTGAGTCTGGCGATTACCAGGTCAACGAGTATCGCCGGCATTAACGCCGATACTTTTCTCGTCGTAATGGCAAACAGGCACCCTCGGGTGCCTTAATTATTTTCACGCTTGTATAACAACTGCAGCTTAATTTACTCTACCAGACACAGATTTCGCGCCTCATTATCGAGTCAGGAAAGACTATGCAATACGATCTCATTATTGTTGGCAGCGGCTCCGTCGGTGCCGCAGCCGGTTATTACGCCCGTAAAGCGGGTTTAAACGTCCTGATGACCGACGCCCATATGCCGCCCCACCAGCAGGGTAGCCACCACGGCGACACGCGTCTGATGCGCCACGCCTACGGCGAGGGTGAGAAATATGTGCCGCTGGTACTGCGTGCGCAAGCGCTGTGGGACGAGCTGTCCACCATCAGCGGCGAAGAGCTGTTCGAACGCAGCGGCGTGGTGAATCTTGGCCCTGCCAATTCCACCTTCCTGCAGACCGTCGCCCAGAGCGCCGCGCAGTTTAACCTGCCGGTAGAGCGGCTGGACGCCAGCGCGCTGATGGCCCGCTGGCCCGAAATCACCGTGCCCGCCGACTATCAGGCCATTTTTGAACCCGGCTCCGGCGTACTGAAAAGCGAACTGGCGGTAAAAACGCTGATCGCGATGGCGAAAGACGCGGGTTGCGCCCAGCTGTTTAACTGCCCGGTCACCGCCATCCACAGCGATGCCGATGGCGTAACAATTGAAACGTCTGAAGGCCGCTGGCAAGGTAAAAAACTGCTGCTGACCGCCGGTACCTGGGTGAAACAGTTCTACCCTGAACTGCCGATTCAGCCGGTACGTAAGGTCTTTGCCTGGTTCCAGGCCGATGGCCGCTATAGCCGTAAGAATAACTTCCCGGCGTTTACCGGCGAGTTGCCTGACGGCGATCAGTTCTACGGTTTCCCGGCGGTTGAAAACGAATTGAAGATTGGCAAACACAACGGCGGGCAGCTAATCAACAGCCCGGAAGAGCGCAAAGCGTTCGGCTCGGTCGCCAGCGACGGCTCAGAAGCGTTCGGCTTCCTGCGCCAGATTTTGCCCGGCATCGGCGGTTGTCTCTACGGCGCAGCCTGTACCTACGATAACTCGCCGGATGAAGACTTTATTATCGACACCCTGCCCGGCCAGCCCGACGTGCTGTTTATCGGCGGTCTGAGCGGCCATGGCTTTAAGTTCGCTACCGTGCTGGGCGAAATTGCCGCCCAATTTGCGCAGCAGCAGACGCCAGCGTTTGACCTAAGTCCCTTCACGCTGGCCCGCTTTAACCACTAAAATGAACGGCCCCGACAATGCGGGGCCGCGCTACAGAGAATGATATGCGTCGTCTGTTTTACTTCCTGATCAACAACATTCGCGAGCACCTGATGCTTTATCTGATGCTCTGGCTTCTGCTGGCCCTCGCCGATATCGCCTATCTCTATTTCAGCTAGTTGTTTTGCCCTTCCGGGTCAGGAATGCCTAAACGCGTATTCAAACGACCGCGCGACTTATTAAAGATCTTATTGCCGTTTTCGCGGCCCGCACGTCGCTGACGTTGTTCCTCTTCCGGCAGCTTGTGTTCCTGCTGGCAGGCTTCGCTGCAGCAGCCTTCAAACTTCTCGGCGCAGGCCGGGCACTGAATAAACAGCAGGTGGCAGCCGTCGTTCAGGCAGTTGGTGTGGCTGTCGCACAGCGTGCCGCATTGGTGGCAGTGGGCAATCACCTCATCGGAGATACGCTCGCCCATGCGCTCGTCGAAGACGAAGTTTTTGCCGATAAAGCGTACCGGTAAGCCTTGCTCGCGGGCGCGACGCGCGTATTCAATAATACCGCCTTCAATATGCCACACCTGCTTGAAGCCGTTGTGCTTCATCCAGGCGCTGGCTTTCTCGCAGCGAATACCACCGGTGCAGTACATAACGATTTTTTTATCTTTATGTTCCTGCATCATTTCCACGGCCTTCGGCAACTGCTCGCGGAAAGTATCTGCCGGAATTTCCAGCGCCTGCTCAAAATGGCCCACTTCATATTCGTAGTGGTTGCGCATATCGATAAATACCGCGTCCGGATCGTCCAGCATGGCGTTAACTTCTGCCGCTTTCAGGTAGTCGCCGACGTCGCTGGCATCGAAGGTAGGATCGTCAATCCCGTCCGCGACGATACGATCGCGAACCTTCATGCGCAGCACCCAGAAGGATTTACCATCGTCATCAAGGGCGATATTCAGACGCAGGTCTTTAAGCGCCGGATCAAAGCTGTACAGCCGTTCGCGCAGCTTTTCCACGAGGCTGGCCGGGACGCTGATCTGGGCGTTAATGCCCTCGTGGGCGAGATAGATACGGCCAAAGACCTTGAGCTCCGTTAGCGCAACATACAGCGCATCCCGGGTGGCCCTGGGATCGACGATGGTGAAGTATTTATAGAATGAGATAGTGGTGCGTGGCTCGGTTTCTGCCAGCATCTGCGCTTTCAGCGTCTCATTCGAAATGCGGTTATGCAACACTGGCATGGTGTTCTTATCCTGCAAAATAGAATGGATGGTCTTAATCGGGGCGCATGATATAGCAATCATCGTTAATTTACATCCCCACATTTTGCGCTACATTTTCATCACCAATAATAATACCGCGCAAAATCTCTGGCTAAATTATCGTCGGTCGTGGCCCCGGCATTTTGGTTGACGGAAAAATAGTGCGACAATAGAACCAGTTGCTCGTAAAAACAGGAAACACATGACCCAGTTACCCAAGTTCACCGCTGCGCTGCTGCATCCTCGCTACTGGCCATCATGGCTGGGCATTGGTCTGCTCTGGCTGGTCGTTCAACTGCCCTATCCGGTTATCTACCGTCTCGGCAACGCGATGGGTAGACTGGCATTGCGGCTGATGAAGCGCCGCGCAAAAATTGCCTACCGTAATCTGGAGCTTTGCTTCCCGGAGATGAGCGAAGCAGAACGTCATCGGATGGTGGTGAAGAATTTTGAGTCCGTGGGCATGGGCGTGATGGAGACCGGCATCGCCTGGTTCTGGCCAACGAAGCGTATTAACCGCTGGATGGACGCCAGCGGCCTTGAGCACATTCGCGCCGTACAGGATTCTGGCCGCGGCGTTTTGCTGATCGGTATTCACTTCCTGACGCTCGAAATGGGCGCCCGGATGTTTGGTATCCACAACCCTGGCATCGGTGTCTATCGTCCAAACGACAACCCGGTTCTCGACTGGCTGCAAACCTGGGGTCGCATGCGTTCGAATAAAAGCATGCTCGATCGTAAAGACCTCAAAGGGATGGTCAGGGCGTTGAAAAACGGCGAGATCATCTGGTACGCGCCGGATCACGACTACGGCCCGCGCGCCAGCGTGTTCGCCCCGCTGTTTGCGGTGAAAGACGCGGCGACTACTTCCGGTACCTGGATGCTGGCGAAGATGTCTAAAGCCTGCGTTGTGCCGTTTGTGCCGCGCCGCAAACCGGACGGTAAAGGCTACGAGTTGATTATCCTTGAGCCGGAGTGCAATCCGCCGCTGGACGACGCGGAAACGACTGCCGCATGGATGAACGCCATCGTCGAGAAATGCATCCTGATGGCGCCCGAGCAATATATGTGGCTGCATCGGCGCTTTAAGACGCGTCCGGAAGGTGTCCCCTCCCGCTACTGATCGCAACGCGCAGCCCAGGCTGCGCGTTTTGTTTTAGCTTTAAAAGCTACCCACATTGCGGTGATATGAACACGGGCGCATAATTAGCAGGCTTATAAATACACTCTCTTTTGGCGATATTGCCTGCGGAACCCTATGCTACCCTCAGATGCCCCCATAAACTGGAAGCGTAACCTCGCTGTCGTCTGGCTCGGCTGTTTTTTAACCGGCGCTGCATTCAGCCTGGTGATGCCGTTCCTTCCCCTGTACGTTGAGCAACTTGGCGTGACTGGCCACAGCGCGCTGAATATGTGGTCTGGCCTGGTCTTCAGTATCACCTTTCTGTTTTCCGCCATCGCCTCCCCGCTGTGGGGCGGTTTAGCCGACCGTAAAGGCCGCAAAATCATGCTGCTGCGTTCGGCACTGGGCATGGCCATCGTCATGCTGCTGATGGGGCTGGCGCAGAATATCTGGCAATTTTTAATCCTGCGCGCGCTGCTGGGGCTGCTGGGCGGTTTTATTCCTAACGCCAACGCGCTGATTGCCACTCAGATCCCACGCCATAAAAGCGGCTGGGCGCTGGGGACGCTCTCGACAGGCGCGGTCAGCGGCGCGCTGCTTGGGCCGCTCGCCGGTGGTTTCCTGGCCGATAACTATGGGCTGCGTCCGGTCTTCTTTATGACCGCAACGGTACTGTTTATCTGCTTCGTTCTGACCCTGTTCTTTATCCGCGAGCAGTTCACGCCGGTCTCCAAAAAGGAGATGCTGCATGTTAAAGAGGTATTCGGCTCGCTGAAAAACCGCGAGCTGGTGCTTAGCCTGTTCGTCACCACCTTAATTATTCAAGTCGCCACCGGTTCAATTGCGCCAATCCTCACGCTCTACGTGCGCGATCTGGCGGGGAATATCAGCAACATCGCCTTTATCAGCGGTATGATAGCCTCAGTCCCCGGCGTGGCGGCGCTGATTTGCGCACCGCGCCTGGGGAAACTTGGTGACCGCATCGGCCCGGAGAAAATTCTTATCGTCGCGCTGATTGTTTCGGTGCTGCTGCTGATTCCGATGTCATTTGTGCAAAACCCGCTACAGCTGGGTATTCTGCGCTTCCTGCTGGGGGCCGCCGACGGCGCGCTCCTTCCGGCGGTACAAACGCTGTTGGTCTATAACTCCAGCAACCAGATTGCCGGGCGTATTTTCAGCTACAACCAGTCGTTCCGCGATATCGGCAACGTGACCGGGCCGTTGATTGGCGCCGCCGTATCGGCCAACTATGGCTTCCGCGCGGTGTTCTGCGTGACCGCCATCGTGGTGCTGTTTAACGCCGTTTATACCGGTTTCAGCCTACGCCGTAACCCGGAACCCTCTCGCCCCTAGCCCTCTCGCCCTGCGGTTTGCGTGAAAACATCGCGCAGGGCGTGTACAACCGAAAACTTCAGCTATTATTTCCCTGAATACCACGTCAAATTGCAGGGAGAAAGAGATGACCTTATACGCCACGCTCGAAGAAGCTATTGATGCGGCACGTGAAACTTTTCTCGCCGAGAATCCCGGTCTGGAGGAGAGCGAAGCGGACGTACAGCAGTTCAATATGCAAAAGTACGTTTTACAGGACGGTGACATCATGTGGCAGGCCGAGTTCTTCGCCGATGAGGATGAAGAAGGCGAATGTCTGCCAATGCTCAGCGGCGAAGCCGCGCAGAGCGTGTTTGACGGTGACTTTGACGAGATTGAGCTTCGTCAGGAGTGGGTAGAAGAGAATACGCTACACGAGTGGGATGAAGGCGAGTATCAGCTGGAGCCCTCTCTCGATACCGAAGAGGGCCAGACCGCTGCCGATGAATGGGATGAGCGCTAGTTACTCATAAGGCCCGTGGCTGGCGTCAATCGGCAGCAACAGGGTGTCGAACACCAGCGAGAACGGTAGATCGATAATGGTGACATAGCGCCAGGCGGAATCGCGCAAATCCCACTTTACGCCCGGATAATACTGGTTTCCATGGCCCTGTCCGGGAATCGTTCTACTGATAATGCTGCCGCATCCGCTCAGCACTATCGTCATGACGACAACCAGTAACATTCGTATCACGTTGTTCTTCCTCATTGTTACAGACAAAAAAATACCGGCTGGATGGCCGGTATTTCCTTACGGCAAATATCTCCCCTGACCTTCCCCGGCGGGGTTCCACCTCGACCGGGGACGCTCCGGGTTATTTGGCTTTTAACGCCTGCGGATTCAGCGTCAGCTTATCGTACTCAGCCACCCAGGAGGAATATCTCTCCGGCGCGGCCCAGACGCGGTAGTGCAGACGCGACAGGGTGACCGGGTCGCTCAGCAGCACCAGACGACGATCGCGGTTCAGCTTATCCGGCGTTTCGTTCAGCGCCTGTTCAACGTGGCGATCGCGGGCGATCTCCAGCACATGGCTCGCACGGTGACGCGCGGTTGCCATCGCCGTTGCCAGGGCGTTAAACGACGGATTAAACACCGCATGCATAAAGCCGTCGTCCAGCACGCGTGCGCGGTTCTGTTCCAGATACGCTTCGGTATCAGCCAGAACCTTCGGCGTGCTGTACTCTTCCGGAATCAGGAACAGCTTCCAGCGTTTGGTGCGCAGACCCACGGTCGAGCGGCTGGAGATCACCGACACGAACGGCGACAGAATCAGCGAGAACACAATCGGCGCCAGCCAGAACAGGAAGCGCAGATCCAGCCACGCCATGCCGACAGCCCACACCAGGCCCAGCAGCAGCTGAGAACCGTGACGCATAAAGGCTTCACTCCACGGCGTGGAGTCATCATCACGCTGCGGCGAGTTCCAGACCACTTCCCAGCCCAGGAACGCGCTGACCACGAATACGGTGTGGAACAGCATACGCACCGGTGCCAGCAGCACGGAGAACAGCACCTCCAACAGCAGGGAGACCGTCACACGTACAAAGCCGCCATACTCTTTCGAGCCTTTGCACCACACGAGAATGATACTCAGCAGTTTCGGCAGGAACAGCAGCACCATGGTCGAGGCAAACAGCGCGATCGCCAGCTCAGGACGCCACTGCGGCCAGACCGGGAACAGCTGACGCGGCTGCAGGAAGTACTGTGGCTCGGTTAGCGCATGCACTACCTGCAGCGCGGTCGACAGGGCCAGGAACATAAACCACAGCGGCGCGGAGAGATAGGACATCACACCGGTGAGGAACACCGCACGGTGAACCGGGTGCATCCCTTTTACCAGGAACAGTCGGAAGTTCATCAGGTTACCCTGACACCAGCGACGGTCACGCTTCAGTTCATCCAGCAGGTTCGGTGGCAATTCTTCATATGAGCCCGGCAGATCGTAGGCAATCCACACGCCCCACCCGGCACGACGCATCAGCGCGGCTTCAACGAAGTCGTGCGACAGAATCGACCCGGCGAAGTTACCGTCACCCGGCAGCGGCGCCAGCGCACAGTGCTCGATAAACGGCTTCACGCGGATGATGGCGTTGTGGCCCCAGTAGTGCGATTCACCTAACTGCCAGAAGTGCAGACCGGCGGTAAACAGCGGGCCGTAAACGCGGGTTGCAAACTGCTGGCAGCGGGCGTACAGCGTGTCCATACCGGAGGCGCGCGGCGAAGACTGGATGATCCCGGCATTCGGGTTCGCTTCCATCAGGCGCACCAGGTTGGTCAGGCAGTCGCCGGACATCACCGAGTCGGCATCCAGCACAACCATATAGCTGTACTGATTACCCCAGCGTCGGCAGAAGTCATCGATGTTGCCGCTTTTACGCTTCACGCGACGACGACGACGACGATAGAAGATCTGCCCTTCACCCTGCACCTCGGCAATCAGCTCCATCCAGGCTTTTTGCTCTGCTACGCAGATGTCCGGATTGTAGCTGTCGCTGAGGATGTAAACGTCAAAGTGCTTCTGCTGACCAGTGGCTTTCACTGACTCCCAGGTCGCACGCAAACCGGCGAATACGCGGGACACGTCTTCGTTACAAATAGGCATAATCAGCGCCGTCCGGTGTTCCGGATTCAGCGGCTCATCGCCCACGGTAGACGCAGAAATGCTGTACTTGTCGCGGCCAATTAGCAGTTGCAGGAAGCCCATCAATGCGGTCCAGAAACCGGCGGAGACCCAGCAGAACAGGACGGCAAAGAGGATCAGGATCCCGGTTTGCAGCAGATACGGCAGCAGCTGCATAAAGGAGACCCACAGATTCTGCCCGACCATATCGGCCGGGTTAATCAGCGCCCAGCCCTGATACGGCAGGATGGTCTTCATATACCAGGTCGCGACCACGGTCTGCGCCAGCGTCAGAATCAGCAGCGTGTAACGGCGTAAGGAACCCACCGTACGCCATTTCGCTTCACGTTCCTGCTCTTCTTTGGTCAGACGAGACAGGTAGCGCGGAGTGACATCGCGGCCACGCAGACGATCCCAGAAGCGACCAACCGGGTTGGTACGCCATGGGTCCGGGAACATAGAAGAACGCGTAGCTTTCGGCATCGCCTGCAGCTGCGTGCGCCCTTCCTCGTCTTTCATCAGTTGATCGCCGCCCAGAGAATCTGGCCAGCTCTCTTTCAGACGCGCTTTGACGGACGCCAACGGCGTGTCGTCATCGCGTGCAATTGTCTGATGCTCGTCATCCAGCGCTTCGTGCACGGCGCGCAGCGTCGTGTCCGGGAGCGCCGCTTTTTCTGCATCCGTAAGCGACAGTGCGTCGATATACTTCGTTGTCTTATTCATTTGCAGGCAGCTGATAGCTCCAGGTTTCACTCAGCGCTTGGTCCGCGTTGACCAGCGCAGCGCGCATTTCAGTGGTTTTCTTCGGATCTTTCACCTTCACGCGCAGCGTTAAACGCCAACCTTTGGTCACCGGGTTATAGCGAACGCTGTTTTCAACGATTTCACCGTTATCACCAATGCTCGTCTGCGCCGTTACCGGCGTATCCTGCGGCATTTTACGCATATCGGCACCGGTAAAGTCGACGATGAACGCCAGGGTACCGTCAGGCTGACGAATCAGGTTCGACTGTTTGACATCGCCGGTAGAACGGCGAGTCTGCATCACGTACGCGTTGTCCGTGGCATGCAGTTTGTCTTCGTCACGGGTAAAGGTGATGGTGTACTTGTAGTTCATCTCTTTACCGGCTTCCGGCAGTTTATCCGGCGTCCAGTAAGCCACAATGTTATCGTTGGTTTCGTCGTTGGTTGGGATCTCGACCAACTCAATGGTGCCTTTGCCCCAATCGCCTTTCGGCGTGATCCAGGCGCTTGGGCGCAGATCGTAGCGGTCATCCAGATCTTCAAAACGAGAGAACTGACGGCCACGCTGCAGCAGACCAAAGCCCTGCGGGTTTTCGGTCGCGAAGCTGCTGACGGCCAGATGTTTCGGGTTGTTCAGCGGACGCCAGATCCATTCGTCGTTGCCGGCGTGGATAGACAAACCGTTAGAATCGTGCAGTTCCGGGCGATAGTTGGTCGCGGCGGAAGGCTGGGTCGGCCCGAACAGGAACATACTGGTCAACGGCGCAACGCCCAGTTTACCCACTTTGTCGCGCAGATAAATTTTGCTCTGCACGTCGACGACGGTATCGCGACCCGGCATCACCACAAAGCGGTAAGCGCCGGTTGCACGCGGGGAATCCAGCAGCGCATAGATAGTCAGACGCTTATCGGTCGCTTTTGGACGCTCGATCCAGTATTCACGGAAGCGAGGGAACTCCTCACCGGACGGCAGCGCCGTGTCAATCGCCAGACCGCGGGCAGACAGGCCATACACCTGCCCCTGACCGAGCACGCGGAAGTAGCTGGCGCCCAACATGCTGACGATCTCGTCGTTCTTATCTTTGCTGTTGATCGGATACAGCACTTTGAAGCCTGCAAAACCAAGATCCTTCACGGTGTCTTTGTCATGCTTAACGTCACCGAACGTGAAGTAGTCCGGGCTGTACTTAATTTTCCGCACGGAGGTCGCCGTGACTTCATTAATGGTCACCGGCGTGTCGAAATACATACCCTGGTGGTAGAATTCGAGCTTAAACGGGGTCTTAATGTTGCTCCAGTATGCCTTATCGTGGTTGAACTGGATTTGCTGGTAGTCCGCATATTTCATATCGCGGAAGACGGAAGGCAGGTTGCTTTTCGGCGCTTCATAGCTTTTATCCGCCAGCGACTTAGCCTGCTTTGCAACGTCATCAATAGTGAATGCCCATGCAGATGAAGTACACAGGGACAACATTACGGCTGCGCCTAACCAACGCAGTTTCATCATCTGTGGTTTCTGTTTCATATAACTAAGCACTTCCCCCTTTGTGTGCTTAAATCGATCCGATCCATTTTACTGGAAATTCAAGCAATCCGACAACATAATCCCCATATTGTTCAGCCCGGTGGCTTAGGTATTAAGCAACCGTCGACTGTGCTTTGCACTTTGCGTGCTTATCCTGGAGACAGGTAACCAGAGTTCGTGTAGGGTTGCCAACGAATGTAAACTTTCTCGTCTTAGTCTGTAAGGCGATTAGTCTGAGAATCGTACCTAACCCTATGAATAACAAACCCGCACAGCGTGAATATTTTCTCGACTCGATTCGGGCCTGGCTAATGTTGCTGGGGATCCCCTTTCACATTTCGCTCCTGTATTCTACCCACACCTGGCATATGAATAGCCCGACGCCGTCATGGTGGCTGACGCTTTTTAACGATTTTGTGCACGCATTTCGCATGCAGGTGTTCTTTGTTATCTCCGGCTACTTTTCCTACATGCTCTTTTTGCGCTATCCCATCAAAAAATGGTGGAAGGTTCGCGTTGAGCGCGTGGGTATTCCGATGCTAACCGCCATTCCGCTGCTCACGCTGCCGCAATTCCTGATGCTGCAATACGTTAAGGGTAAGACGGAAACCTGGCATACGCTGTCGTTTTACGAAAAATATAATACGCTGGCCTGGGAACTGGTGTCGCACCTGTGGTTCCTGCTCGTTCTGGTGGTGCTGACTACTCTCGGCATTCTGGTCTTTCACCAGATGCGCCGCCGCCAGATGCGTCGCCGGGCCGATCTCTTCGACAACATGACCATGGGCAAACTTACGCTCATGTTCCTGCTGCTCGGTGTGGTTTACGCCGCTATCCGTCGGACGCTATTCCTTATTTACCCGCCGATTCTGAGTGATGGCCTGTTTAACTTCGTGGTCATGCAGACGCTGTTTTACGTGCCCTTCTTTATTCTCGGCGCGCTGGCCTTTATTCATCCGAAGTTAAAAACGCTGTTCACCACCCCTTCACCGTGGTGCATCGTGGCGGCCCTGTTCGGGTTTATCGCCTATCGACTGAATCAGCACTACGGTTCTGGCGATGCATGGATGTATGAAACGGAATATGTGATTACGATGGTATTAGGCGTGTGGATGGTGAACGTGGTGTTCTCATTCGGCCACCGTATGCTGAACTTCCAGTCCGCACGCGTCACCTATTTCGTTAATGCTTCCTTATTTATCTATCTGGTGCACCACCCGCTGACGCTGTTCTTCGGCGCCTGGATTATGCCGAGCATCAGCTCAAATACGCTCGGCTTCCTGACCGGGTTGGTTTTTGTGGTGGGCTGTGCGTTGGTGTTGTACGAAATTCATCTGCGTATTCCCCTGCTGCGTTTCCTGTTTTCCGGCAAACCACAGCAAAAAGCACCTAAACCGCAGACGGCCGGCCACTAGGTGTTGGCGTCGTTGGCCAGCGCGGGGATCCGCGTCTGGCCAAGTATTTCCTGATATAAACGCGTGGTTTCGTCATCGAAGCAGACGAAAAAGACGATTTCCGGCAGGCTACGGCGAGTCAGAAATGCCGCCACCGTACTGATGGCAATTTCCGCTGCCTCGCGATGAGGATAGCCGTAGGCCCCGGTTGAAATCGCCGGAAAGGCCAGCGTGCGATAGCCATTATCCAGCGCCAACTGCAAACTGTTGTGGTACGCCTGCTCCAAGAGCGAGGCTTCCTGTTCTCCCCCGCCCTGCCAGACCGGCCCGACAGTATGAATGACAGCTTTTGCTTTCAGGTTTCCCGCGTGGGTGATCACCGCATGTCCGGTCGGACAGGTGCCCTGCTGCTGGCGAACAACGGCGCAAGCCTCCTGTAATGACGGCCCGGCGGCGCGATGGATTGCGCCATCCACGCCACCGCCCCCCATCAGTGAAGGATTGGCGGCATTGACGATAACATCCACCTCAAGGCGGGTGATATCCCCCTGCTGCACCTGAATTCGTTCGGTCATGCTCACTATCCTCTTACTAAGACGAATCGATTATCTACCATAGCCGTAGTTTTAAACCTATAAGAATCTGATTGAAATAGGTTTTCCTTAGAAACAACACTACTACTTGTGTAAAGTACCTCTTAGGAATAACTCATATAGCGAGTATCAATATCAAAGAAAGAGCCAGTGCATAAGGCACTATCTCGTTTCAGGTTCAGTTACGTAGTAAAGGCGTAGACAAGGCTTTCTCAAGATCGTTCATCACTATAGATGCTGCTGAGCGTGAGCAAAAGTATAACGGTGCTACTACATCAAATCTGGAGGGTAAGCACTTTCATTGCAAACTTGATGAACTAATGAACAATCTTGATTTACTTATCTATCTCACGTTCTACTATAAAGGAATTGATTTACTATGCCTGTCTAACAAAAGATAGGTAACCACTCTTTAACATTAGTGGCTATCTGTGAATACATTTGCAATCATAGATAGTCAACTTATAAG